>CAYWIC010000045.1:0-33374 GCA_964458115.1 uncultured Anaerolineales bacterium
ATTAAACTTTTGCTGTTTTGAGGAGGGTCTAGCACCCTTTTTGCAGTAGAGTCCGAGGTGCAATATGGCAAAATTGGCCATCCATGGTGGTGAATCGCTGCGAAAAGACCCTTTTCCAACGTACCATTCGATTGGTGAAGAAGAGAAGCAAGCTGTTCTTGGAGTATTGGATAGCCATGTGCTTTCAGACTACCTGGGAACCTGGTCCGATAAATTCTACGGGGGCGAAAGAGTGCGCGCTTTAGAAGCAGATTGGGCGGAATATTTCGAAGTAAAACACGCCATCAGCGTAAATTCAGCTACATCGGGATTGTATGCTGCTGCTGGGGCGGCTGGCGTTAGCCCTGGGGACGAGGTCATCGTTGCGCCTTACACCATGATCGCCTCAGCAACCGCGGCACTGGTTTACGGCGGTATTCCCGTTTTCGCTGACATCGACCCAGACATTTTCTGCATTTCACCCGAATCTATTCGAGAGCGCATCACACCCTACACCAAAGCCATCATCGTTGTCGATTTGTTTGGCCACCCCGCAGATATGGATGAGATCATGCAGATCGCTGCGGAAAATGATCTGATCGTCATCGAAGACGCAGCCCAAGCCCCCGGAGCACTTTATCACGGGCGAAAAGTTGGCACTCTGGCAAATATGGGCGTATTCAGCCTGAATTACCATAAAACCATACATACTGGCGAAGGCGGCATCGTTGTCACTGATGACGACGAACTGGCTGAACGGGTGCGGCTCATCCGAAACCACGCCGAAGTCGTGGTGGGTGACAAAGGCACAAAAAACCTGGTCAACATGGTCGGCTTCAATTACAGAATGACCGAAATCGAAGCCGCAATCGGCCGGGAGCAGTTGAAGAAATTGGAAAGCCTGCTCATCCCCCGCATCGAAGCTGCAGATTTCCTGACAGAACGCTTACAGAGCTTCCCCGGAATCCAAACTCCGCTGGTAAAACCGGGGGTTCGACATGGGTATTATCTCTATTCGATCAAATATGACCAATCAAAAACTGGCGTACCGCGTGAAACGTTCGTGTCCGCACTGAATGCGGAAGGTATCCCAATGGTTTCAGGGTATGTCAAGCCAATCTACCTAGAGCCCATCTACCAGAATAGGATCGCTTTTGGTAATGATGGCTATCCCTTTACCTACCCTGGGTACAAAGGAAACGTCAGTTACAAGAAGGGTATCTGTCCCATTGTGGAACGAATGCACTACGAAGAATTAATGTTCACCAATATCTGCCATGCCGGAATTGAACCGGGTGATTTGGAAGATGTCGTCACTGCATTCCACAAGCTATATGACAACTTGGATGATTTGAAGGAGTCATGATGAGCACAGCCTCTGCCCCCTTTTTAGTCGGTGATAAGGTATACTTGCGAGCCTTAGCTGAGACGGATGCCGAAGGGCCCTATGCTGCCTGGTTTAATGACGAGGAGGTCTGCCAGGGGAACTCGCACCATGTCTTCCCTTACACACCACAAGCGGCTCGAGATTACATCGAGTATGCCGCGGGAACGCGCGACGCCCTGATATTAGCCATCGTCACAAAAGAGAATCATAAACACATCGGCAACATCACCCTGCAAAATATCCACCCCATATATCACTCTGCGGAATTTTCTATCGTGATTGGCGATAAATCCGCCTGGGGTAAAGGTTATGGCAAAGAGGCCGGGCAGTTGATTTGCGATCACGGCTTTCGAACGCTAAATCTTCACAGGATTTACTGTGGGACTTTCGAAAACAATATCGCCATGCAACGCCTGGCAGCCTATCTGGGCATGAAACAGGAAGGCATCCGCCGGGATGCCGCCTTTAAAGGCGGTAAATATTTGGATGTCGTTGAGTATGGTGTTCTGAAAGACGAATACGAAGGTAGCAAATAGCTATCAGCCCTAAAACAGATTTACTCGAAAAAGGGTGTGTGCAGGGATGACTACCCCTGCACACACCCTTTTTCGAGAGTATTCCTCGGCATGAAGATACGAAATAAAGGTAAAGAAACATGGATTACGAAGGATATGGAAAACCTCTTTTTCGAGATATGAAATATTGCACGCGCTGCTGCATGCCTGAGTCGAATGAAGGCATCAAGTTCGACGAAATGGGCATCTGCCAGGCCTGCCAATCTGCGGAGCAAAAGATCCACATTGATTGGACAGAGCGAGAAAAACAACTGCGTGAACTGCTGGATCACTATAAAAGCCTCGACAACGATTACGATTGCATTGTTCCTATTAGTGGCGGGAAAGACAGCACCTTCCAACTGCATGTGATCACACAAGTTTACAACATGCGCGCCCTGGCGGTGACTTTCAGCCACAACTGGTACAGTGAAACGGGCAAGAAAAACCTCGAAAATGCCATCGAAAAATTCAACGTTGATCACATTATGTTCACACCCAACCGCAACTTAATCAACAAAGTTGCCCGGCAATCGCTTTTCAAGATCGGGGATGCCTGTTGGCATTGTCACGCCGGGGTGGGCGCTTTCCCACTGCAAATCGCAGTCAAATATCGCATCCCCTTGCTCATCTGGGGCGAATCCATCGCTGAGATGTCGGGGAGAGCTACCCATTACGACCCAGTTCTCAGATTCGACCGCGATTACTTCACCAAAGTATCCGCCAAGGTGTATCCAGAGCAAATGGTGAGCGATTACATTAATTTACGAGAACTGGCGCCCTTCAAACTACCCAGCTACGAAGAAATCGAGGAGGTCGGCGTCATCGGCATCCATTTGGGTGACTACATTTTCTGGGATGATGAGCGACAGATGGAGTTCGTGCGCGATGTCTATGATTGGGAAGAGGATGTCGTCGAGGGCACGTACAAACAATACAAGAGCGTGGAATGCATCATGCCAGGCGTCCATGACTACACTAAATTCCTAAAGCGCGGCTTTGGGCGCGGTACCGATCATGCCAGCGCAGATGTGCGCGCCGGTTTGCTAACGCGTGAAGAAGGGATGGAATTAGCCAAAAAGCACGATACCAAACGCCCAGATGCCCTGGATTATTATCTTGAGATCACCGGGTTAACCGAAGAAGAATTCCATGATGTGATGCGCCACCACCGCAACGCGCTGGAAATCGAAGCCCTCTCGGACGAGAAAATCTTCCAGGCTGTTGAAGAATATCGTCAGGCCCAGGCGGCCTCTGTGGATGAATAAATTGCAAATTGAAGCTTATGAATACCTCATTAATCCAGTTAGATGCCACTGAAGCTATTTCATTAATCGTCAAAGGGGAAATCTCCGCTGCGGAGCTTATGGAAGCCTGTCTTACTCGCATCGAGGCCATCGAACCTCTCTTCGAAGCTTGGGCCTATCTGGATCCAGAATCCTCCCTGGCACAGGCTCAGGAGCTGGACAAACGCCTGGCCAACGAAGAACAACCCCGAGCTTTGTGCGGAGTTCCGGTTGGGGTCAAGGATATCTTCAACACCTTTGACATGCCCACCCAAATGGGAAGCCCCATATGGAAAGATTTCACTCCTGGCAACGATGCTAGGGTAGTCTATTACTTGCGCATGGCGCAGGCAATCATCCCCGGCAAAACGGTGACTGCTGAGTTTGCCGTGCACACACCCGGCCCCACGCGCAATCCTCACAACCCTGAGTATATGGCAGGGACATCTTCGACCGGGTCCGCAGTAGCTGTTGCAGCGAACATGGTGCCTTTGGCCATTGGCACCCAAACCGCGGGATCGACCATTCGCCCAGCCAGCTACACAGGCGTCTTTGGGTACAAACCGTCCTTTGGGCTGCTGCCAAGAACTGCAATGCTCAAAACCACCGACAGCCTGGATACCGTAGGCATGTTCGCCCGCTCTGCCAGAGATTTGCGCCTGCTCTTCGATGTGATGCGCGTTCGGGGGGTCGATTACCCCATCATCGAAAAGATGTTCTCTGATCCCGAGCGCCTTTCCAAGTCAAGTCAGTGGAAGATTGGCGCATTCCGTGGCCCTAAGTGGGCTTATGCCGAACCATACGCTCAAGAGCAGCTATTCACATTCGCTGAAAACCTATCAATAGATGCCGAAATCTGCGTAGAAGAAGTGGAATTGCCTGAAAGTCTCAACAAAGTGCATGAGACCCAAGCCATCATTTATGATCGCACCCTGGCGTATTATTTCAAGGATGAGTTCAATCAAAAAACCTTGGTTAGCGAGACCATGTACGAGATCATCGACCGCGGTAATCAGATCAGCTTAGAGCAGTATCTTCAAGCGCTGGAGGATCAAGCCCAAATTGCCAAAGAGCTGGATCGTTTCTTTGTGGAAAACGAATTTGATATTTTGCTTGACCTTTCCACAGGTGGAGAAGCGCTCAAGGGGCTAGAGTCCGAAGATCGACCGGACAATTGTTTGATCTGGACCTTTTGCGGCATCCCTGCTATCAATCTGCCAGTCTTCAGTGGCCCCAAAGAACTTCCCTTCGGCGCGCAGATTATCTCGCGCCGCTATAACGATTATCTGCTGTTGTCCTTTGCGGAATACTTATCTGAAGCCGATTTGATTCCCCCAGCATCCTACCCCCCGGTAAGGTTATAACATCTCCGCCCACAATCCCAACACCACCAAGGCATAAAGCCGTTTGCCATGATTGGCGCGGCCAGCGAGATGCTCATCGAGCAGTTGCTGGCGCGGTTGATGTTGGAACCATCGCTCCAGGGGACTCTGATGATCGAGGATAATCTCTCGCGACCAATCGGCCAGCGGCCCTCGGAACCAGTCCCCGAGGGGGATCCCAAACCCCTGCTTGCCTCTGGTGTGGACGCGTGGTGGCAAATCCCCAGCAAAAGCTTTACGGAGCAAATATTTCCCTGTGCGGCCGCGGACCTTCATGTTTTCTGGCAGTCGCGCTGCCCAACCAGCCAGTTCGTGATCCAGGAAGGGTGAACGGCCCTCTAAGGAGTGTGCCATGGTCATGCGGTCAGCCTTGACCAACAGATCCCCCGGCAAATAAGAATGAATGTCGGCAAACAAGGTGCGGTCCATGAATGAGTCTGCGAACGCCCCTTCGAACTTATCGATCAAATAGGTTTCCGCCGGGCGATCACCAAATTGAGCGTGGAAGTCTGCCTGCCAGAGTTTCGCCTTCCAGGCTGGTGAAAAATATGAACCCCAGCGCAGGATGCTGGCACGTGGATCAATGACTGCAAGTTGCTCCAGGCGTTTTAAGCCATCAATTAGACTTGCCCCCACAGGGCTGTCTTTCCGATTGGGTAGGATACGCGCAATCGCGGGAAACAGATTTTTGGTCAGTATCCCTGGCAATTTGGCATAGTGGTTCGCCCAGAGATCCAGCCAGTAGCGGTGATAGCCTGCGAAGGCCTCATCGCCGCCATCCCCATTCAGAGCGACGGTGACATGCTGGCGGGTCAGGCGCGCCAGGTGATAGAGTGGCAGTGCGGAGGGGTCGGCCAGCGGCTCGCCAAAATGGGTGATCAGCGTTGAAATCGTGGCCGGGATATCGCCAAAGGTGAGCGTGAACTCTTTGTGATCGGTGGCGTAGCGCTCTGCCACGACCCGGGCATAGGGCAATTCTGAGAAGGAAGATTCTTCGAAGCCCACCGAGAAAGTTTTCACCGGTAGCGAACTGGCCTGGGCCATCAGCGCCACCACGATGCTGGAATCAATACCGCCGCTGAGATGCGCGCCCAAGGGCACATCACTGATCATGCGCATCACCACGGCATTCCGCATTCGAGCACGTAGCTCTTCAATCAACTCAGCTTCAGGAGCTGTCAGTTTTGGCCCATAATTCAATTGCCAATATCGTTGAACGTTGACATGTTGAACGTTAGAACGCTCGAACGTCAATCGATGGGCAGCCGGGAGTTTGAATATTCCTTCATAGGGTGTCAGCGGTTCGGGAATATATTGCAGGCTGAGGTAGAGATCGATGGAGGGCAGGTGGATGTCGGGCTTTGAAGGAAGTGCAGTCAATAGGCTAGTAAGCTCAGAACTGAAATACAGCGAGCCTTTTTGCTGTGTGTAGTAAAGCGGCTTCTGACCCATGCGATCTCGGGCGATGAGCAAGCGCCCCATTTTCTCATCCCAGAGAGCGAAGACGAACATCCCGCGCATGTGCTGGACACAGTCATCTCCGTACTCTTCATACAAATGCACGATGCACTCCGTATCCGAATTGGTGCGGAATGTGTGACCGCGTTTCTCCAAATGGGCGCGCAGGTCTGGGAAATTGTAGATCTCACCGTTTTGCACCACCCAGATGGTTTCATCCTCATTAGAGATGGGTTGATCGCCAGTCGCAAGGTCAATGATCGCCAGTCGGCGCATGGCCAACCCCACCCCAGGGCGAATATGGAAGCCATCGCTATCCGGTCCACGGTGTGCAATGGCCGCATTCATCCCCCCTAAAAGAGATTTATCAACCGGTTGAGGCTTATTGTGGATAATTCCGCAGATTCCGCACATTGGTATTGGACTGGGGACGGGGGACTGAAGACCGTCAAATACTCCTCTTTATAGATATTTGGGTAATGTGTAACGTACTGATAGCTATTTTCGTCTAGAAGTTCAACTTCTATCAGCATCATTCAATCAAACCAAACGTTATTCTTGTGTAAGAGAAACCGCTTTCACCAACTCAAGATACTCCGACGCAATTTGGCTCCAGGAATAATTGGCTTCAACTCTCTTACGGCTGGCTGCGCCCATCTGCTGCCTCATGGCAGGATTTTCCATTAGCTCAAGCAAAGCACTCCGCAAAGCAACGGGGTCTTCAGGGGGGATCAATAGTCCATTCTCACCATCGACCACCAGTTCTTCATTACCAGCAATCCTGGTAGCGATCACAGGCAGGCCACAGGCCATGGCCTCCAAAACCGCATTCGGCATACCCTCATGCCTGGATGGGAAGACGAATAAATTGGCCTGCTGAAGTTGCTCTGCCAAGGCATCACCATCCAGCCAGCACTTGAACTGCACCCGCTCTGAGAGGCCAAAATCCCTTACTTGGGCTTGCAAAGCTTCTCGCTCCGGTCCATCCCCGACCAAGAACAACTCCCACGGATGAGAGTTCAGACCCTCCAGGGCTGCTAACAGGATATCGACGCCTTTTTGATACACTAAGCGCCCGACAAATAGTAAGCGAGCTGGCTGCCAATCGCGATCTCCAGGAAAATAGCGCTGCAAATCGACGCCATTTGGAATCATTGAAATATGAGCATTTGAGTCGAATGCGAGTGCCAATTCCTTTAGCCCCGCGCTGTTGGCGATCAAACCAGAAGATCGCCGCCAGATCATGCGGAGCAAGGGAGCTACCAATTTATGATAAACCGCGAAATCATAGGGTCTGAACCCGGGAACATCACCGCCGCGCAGTGAAACAACATACGGAATCCCCGAGAAGATATTCGCACACCAGGCCGCAGCTCCACTGGGGACGCCGAAAAAGGCGATGATCACATCGGGCTGCCATGTGCGCTGGCAGCGCATAGTGTGAAGACTGCTGACAAGCATAAAGATGATCTGCTCCAGGGCGCTGGAACGGTCCATTCGGCGGCGCAGCGCTTTTATGCGCAGGATCTGCAATCCATCCTGCTCTGTCTTGGGTGGCAGATCACCGTAATGCGCCGTCAGCACGGTCACCTCTTGGCCCATTGCAACAAGTTCACGGGCGATATTAGCGCTGGCATTCCCTGCGCCGCCACCAATGGGTGGGTATTCGCTGTTGATGATCAGGATTCGCATTTGTGGTTACTACGCGTTTTTGAACTCGATAGGTTTCCCTGGAAATAGGGTATGGGGGCTTCGCCCCCATACCCTATTTCCAGGAAGATTCCTTCTAAAGTAGAGACTCACTGAGTATCAGCGGAAAAATTATTTCGATTTTCGGTGATCGTGGAACACTCTTCAACACCGTCTCGGGGATAGAGCACTTGCTCATGCAAATTCCTCAGAGTCTGGCGCGGCTGGTAGTAGCACAGCATCGGTTTGGATACATATTGCACCCAGACATTGTGCTCTTCCGACCAGGCCTGATCTCGATCCTTGAAGTTTTCGAGGGCCTGATCGGTCACGATAGCCGCAAACCGCTGGTCCTCAAGATCATCATAGAAGTTGTTCAAATAGGAGGGATTCTTGGACATGGCCATTTCCATGAAGAACACTTTCTCGTAATCCGGGATCAGGGGCACATCAATCTGGTCATCGAAAATCAGTAAATGGCGCTGGGAAATGAAGAGAACATCCCCGCCGTCACGGGAAGCGTGATTGACATGCTGGTGGAATACGTCCAGGGAGGCAGCCACGACGTTCTGGGGTGGCAGATCCAAAGGAGAGCCCGAGGACACAGCAAAATAGATGGGAATTGCCACTATACTTAGCGTTCTCAGCCAGGAAAAGGGGGACGTTAAATTTTCGTTTCCTTCAGCCAAAAACTGATTGAAATATAAATACCCTGCTACAACCTTCAACAATACTAGATAGGCATCCACATTATGCAGGTTGCTGCCGCCACCGATCTTGACGCTGACCACCAAACCGCCTGCTAACAAGACCAGGATCATCGCCCACACCCCCAGGGTCCGAATTGCTGTCCATTGACCACGTTTTTTCAACATTGCCACCAGCACAACCCAAAGCAAGGGAAAGGACACTAATAGCACATTGAACAAAATCCCTGCTGGATAGGTGACATTGGGAAAGAGCCGATACCACAACAAATCTGAAGAAAAACTCGAGGTGAAGGCATCGGGGTCATTGCCAGACAAAATCACATACAGTGTTTGGGATGCAAATGCTGTGACCACACCAACAATGGCCCACACAGCCGGTGGTATCAGATAACGCCAAAGCGGCGTTTCGCCTTGCTTCTCTTCCAAAAGGTACAAGGTAGCTGCTAGCATCGCTGGCACAGGATACCAGTTAACGCGACTGATCCCAGCCCAGGCAGACGCAATGATTACCAGGACCAAATTGCGCCAGAATTTGCGCCGGTCGAACCATCCCAAGATGATAATCACAGGAACCAGTAAATGATAATAAACTGGTCCCTGAAACAGCGCTAAATAAAACCAGATCGCGACCAGGGCGACCAAGAATTTATTGCTGAGTTTTAGCCGACGTGCAAATAGGTATGCAGCCCAGATTGCACTGATGACCCATAAGACGATCTGCCAGAGACGATGCCCCCAAAGAGGGATATCGCCAACAAAGAATGGGATCGACTGCATCAGGTATCGAGTTGGGTGCAGCACCGAGGGGGGCACCTGCATTCCGTAGACTTTCCCCGCCGCGAATAGAGAGCCCAAATAATACCGGCTGGTTTCCGACCAGCTCAAGGAGAGGGGGTAATCCGTAACCTGGATCAACAAGGTGGCGATGTGATATACGATAGCAGCCATCAAGGCCGTCGAGATCGCCGCACTGCGCGATGAAAGCATCGGATAAAGTGCTTTCAAAGATACACCCCCAACGAATACCAGCACGCAGAAAACCAGCAGGCGCGGGAAGATATCGATCAGCAGGTCGCCCATCAGGTTCAGGACAAGCCACGGGAATGCGATCACCGCGAAGATGAGTATTAACCAGGATACCCATCGGAAGCGAATCATAAACTCAGGGAGCAGAAACACCCTTTTTGTAATTCGCTTTCCCCACGATGTCCAAGTCGCCGCCAACGCTCCCAAGTCCACTGCTCCCAAACCCACCAATCCAATGACCATCAGCCAACGTTGCGCCCGAGGTGTGAAGGTCACGCCCACAGCTAAAACCTGCTGAGCGATCTGGTAGGCTGATCCAATTAATAGGAAGAACAGCAAAACCAACAACCAGCGCAAATCTCGCTGAGGCTTGGGGGGCTCTAACATCTGGGTGAATTCATTGTTCAAAGATGCACCATCAAGCATGTTTTCTCTCATCCTGACGAATCCCAACCAAGATCGAGGGGACGAAGGCGGCGCCTGGCAAACTAGCGATCATCTGCATTGTACGGATGAGCAAGGCAATCGTCAAACCGCTCTTCAGGGAAATACCGCCCACGTTGGTGAAAATCAACGTCATGGAGATCTCTTGTACGCCGTAGCCATTGATCGAGATGGGCAACAGCGTCACCAAATAGACAAAACTCCATAGGCCACCGATCAGCCAGAGGGGCATCGGATCACCCATACCATTCAACATCAGGGCCAGCGAACTATACAGGCAAAGCATATGTAACCCAGTCATCCCCAGCGAAACCAGCAAGGATGTCGGGTGATCTTTCCACATGGCAAACGACTGGATCAACCTGCGCCATAAGGTTTTGAGCCTCTCCCTGATTTTGTGCTGTCCAACTCGAAGAAAAGGCAGTGTGCTGGTCGAGAAAGCGTCTTTCCAGCCCTCAGCGGTCACGAGCCAGTCCCACAACGGTCCTGCACCCAAGGGAACCACGAGCACCATCCCAAACAGCCCGACAAGGCGATCAACGACCAAGGATGCCGCACTCACAGCACTATCCAACTTCAATTGAACCGCGCCTGCCAAACGAACCACATCACCTCCCACCGTTGTGGGTAAGAAATTTGAGGCGAATAATCCCGCAAATGTCAATTGCAGCGTTCGCCACCAAGAAACGTTCATCTCGGTTACAGCCAACAGGGCCTGCCAACGCCCGGCAACCGCCAAGCGGGATATGATGGTCAACAAGAAGGCTAGGGCGATATTACCAGGTGGAATCAGGCGAATGGCATCGAAGATCTCCCCCCACCCCTGTCGGCGAAAGAGAAAGACCAGTAGCAGGATCGCCAAGAGCGTTCCCACAATCCGTATATATGAAGTTTTCTTGGAACTTGCGGTGGGATCACTCATTCTTCTGGATCGTCATTGATCACGCGGCGGACCGTGTAGGTTGGCTTTTGCTGTGCTTCATGATACGTGCGCACCTGCAATTCGGCCAGTAAGCCCATCAAGATGGACTGAAAGCCCATATACATGAGCATCAGACTGACCGGGAAGAACGGTGACTCGAATACCGATACAAGCGTCACAACACGCCGGACAACCAGGAATGCCAGCAGCAGCGAGCCCAAAGCCATCATCGCCATCCCTGGACCCCCGAAGAGATAATTGGGCTTATGGCCATAACTAATCAGGAATTTGACTGTCAGCAGATCGAGTAGGACTTTTACGATTCGTTCCAGGCCGTACTTGGTCTGTCCAAATCTGCGGGGGTGGTGCGTTACGGGCACTTCGATGATGCGTGCACCCACATACCCGGCATAAGCAGGAATGAAGCGGTGCATCTCCCCGTATAAGCGGAAGCCGGTGATCACTTCCCGGCGATAAGCTTTCAACGTACATCCGTAGTCACGCAGCTTGACCCCCGTTACCCATGAAATCAGCCAATTGGCAACGCGCGATGGCAATGTACGAGTGATGAATGTATCCTGACGCCGCACCCGCCAACCACTGACAACATCGTAACCGTCTTCCTCGCTCATTTTCTCGATCATCATAGGGATGTCGGCAGGGTCATTTTGCATATCTGCGTCCATCAAGACGATGATATCGCCCCGAGTATTGTCAATCCCGGCAGCAATGGCCGCGGTCTGGCCAAAATTGCGGCGCAGAGCAACCACGCGGGTGTGATCGGTGTCCTCAGCAGCCAAGGCTTCGAGCACTTTCACACTATTATCTCTACTGCCATCGTCTACATAGACGATCTCCCAGGCCATATCAACAGTTTTTAATGCCAAATGGAGCTTCTCATGCAGTTCATGCAGGCTTTCGCTCTCATTATAAACAGGGACTACGACTGATAATTCTTTCATAAACCTCATTTTTGGCTCCCTAGGAACTGCCACGATGATCCTCCAGATTTAGGGGTGAATGGGGTGCAGAGAACCCCATTCACCCCTAAATCTGGAAACTCCTACGGCATTTCCAAGAGAGACACTTTTAAAATCCATCAAACATGGGGCATTGTAGCTCACCCAAATTCAATGGTCAAGCTAGCCCAATGCGCATAGTTGAAGGGGTTGGTTACTTCCTGTGCGCAGCGTTTTTAGCGTCCTTCATCGCCAACATATCGGAGATCCACAACGCGCCAGGGAGAGTTTCAACCATCAAAATGAACCGCGTGACCACAACCAAGGCCGAGGCTTGTTCCAGGGTCGCGCCCAACTGGATGTAGAGTGTGGTCATCGTGACCTCGCGCAGGCCAAAGCCGTTGATCGATATGGGCAGTAACGTGAGCACGTAAATGATCGCGCCAATACCAATCACCTGGAAAATGCTCACCGAGATATTCAGGCTCCGCGCCAAAATCCAGACCGCAGAGAACACCAACAGCCGTGCAGCCAGGGAAATCGCTAAAGCCCAAACAACCGACTTTTTGCGATGCTTCCATACCAGAAAAGCATCCAGAATCTTCTTGATCCAGCGGCGGATACGTTCTGACAGCTTTGGTATCCACGAGGAGATCAATCCAGCTCGCCAAACCTTTTGCGAGGGGAGCAGCGTTCCGGTGAGTCCGCCGACTGCTTTGAACGAGAACCAGGAGAACGGCAGCAAGGCCATCATCACGAAAACATTCAGCAGGCGGTCTACCACCACCGATGCCAGCCCCACCGACCAGCCTGTAAAGCGGGCCGCGCTGACAATTCGCACTGTATCCCCTCCAACAGTTGATGGCAGAAAATTGGAGGCGAAATTCCCAGCTAGGACGATCTTGAGCACTTCCCCGTAAGGGATATTGATCTCCTGAGCACGCAGTAATGCATACCAGCGTAGTGCATTGCCCAGCACAGCCAGAAAATAGAGGGCGAAGGCCAGTGGAAAGATCCAGGTGGGTATGCGATTCATCGTTTTCCACAGGGTTACCCAATCCTGCCGGGTCAGGAGCCAAATGAACAGCCCCGAGGAAATGATCGTACCGCCCCAGCGGAGCCAGCGCATATCGAACGAAAACTTATGAGGGGGGTTATAGTCGTGATCGCTCACCCTAAATACCCTAAACTGCGTAAGCGATCTTCGATCTCCGACACTTCATCCGCGTCCAATTCAGGTGTGGCTGCATCTGCAATCGTATCTTCATCTCTGGTGACATACTTGATCGCCTGTTTGCGCGCCTCGGTAAAAGCCTGGCTGAGAGGGCGGCCATCCAGGTCTTCAGGCACAGGCAAATCGGCCAGGGCTAGCATGGTCGGCAGGATGTCGGCAATGCTGGCATCTGTGATCGGTTTCCCTCTCTCGATGTCAGGACCAGATAACACAATGATGCCCTCAGCGCGATGGCTGCCCGAATCTTCATATTCTGACATACCCAAGATGCTCTCGCTATCGAGACCCATTTTCACCGAGGATTGGTATAAATAATTCTGAATCGAAAAGATCACATCGGCAGCACACTCGAGATATGGCCCACTGAAGACATCTGCACGTTTGTGTAAATCGGTAATTAGGGGGTCGCCCGTTTCGGGGTGCTTTAATTCGTCTAGCGCTGCGATCAAATCAGCCAATACCCCCTCATACTCCTCACCTGGTTCGACAATGCCTCCTGGCTCACGCCCTATCAGGTTGATATAGATCTGCCCAAAAGCCCCCCGGGCATAGGCTTTGGTGCGGGACCAATCGATATCATCGAAGGACATGAACGAATTGAGCACCTTATTCCTGGCTGGTTTAGAAACCAGATTAGCAATTTTCCCCAACCCAAGCCGGCTGACCAGGCGATACACCTTGCCGATAAGGTCGGTTTTTGCAAGCCAGAACTTCAAACGGGTAGAAATATCTCCCTTCATACGCAGCATGCCAATCTCTTGCAGCCAGCGGTTGATGTACATAATGCCATGCACAGGTCCACCACCGTGATCGGAGAGCACCATGAAATGAGTATCCTCTCCAAAAGTATCCAGAAGCTGTCCCAAATGGCGGTCAACCCCCTGATAAACCTGCAATATAGCATCGCTGAACTGCGCATCGTACTTTGGATCATAATCAGGATAGGTGGGATCGAGATAGCGCCAAAACTTATGCTGGGCATGGTCAGGCTGCATGAAAACTAAAAGGTAAACATCACAGGCATGGGCCTGGATCAGGTAATCGGTCACACCAATTTGGTATTCTAATAAATCCAGCACGTTCTTTAAATAGGCCTCTTCGCGGCCATACCTGTACACTGCGGTCTCGGCATGCCAGAACGGGCCAACGTTTTCGCCCAGTTCTTGTAGCAGATTCCTGGGATAGGCAAATCCGCTCGATGATGTGTCGGGAGCAGCCAATCCTGAGAGCATGAATCCCTCCAAGGGAACTGCCGGGTACAACATGGGCAAATTGAACACCCCGATGCGCATCCCAGCTTCGTTGAAATACTCCCAAACGGGTTTGGCCTTGATCTGACCGGTGTGCACGTATTGTACGTCATAGCTGCCGGGCTTGCGGGCGAACCAGTCGTAAACACCGTGTTTGGCAGGATTCTGGCCGGTAACGATCGTGCTCCAGGCTGCCGGACTGACGGGCAGTGAAGTCGATTGGATCGGCCCATAGCTGCCGGATTTCATTAAGCGCGCCAGATTAGGCAGCTTGCCTTCTTCGACCCAGGGGGACAGCAGATCCCAGGTGGCCGCGTCCCACCCAAGAACCACAAGTTTAGGCTTGGAGCCACGGGTTACCTTGGGGGTTGGTTCTGCACCCATGCTATGACTCTGCCTCCTCTGCTTTGACTGAACCAATCACCGCCTGCAACTCGCGCTCATAGGCATAGACAATCTCATTAATATCAAACCGGCTGGCAAGCTGGCGGCTGTTGTGGCGGAATTGTCCCAATCGCTCAGGAGATGAGATCAGATTCCTCAATTCTTCTACTCCCATGGAATCATGATATTTATCAAGCAGATACCCATTCTGGTCCGGTTCTACCAAATCGATAAATCCCCCCACCCGGGCGGCGACAATGGACAAACCCATGGCCAGGGCTTGCACCCCAACGACAGGCAACCCCTCCGAGAGGGACGGCATGAAGAGAATATCGCTCTTGGCAAACCAAACCACAACGTCATCAGGAGTCACCCAGCCAGTGAAAGTAAAGCGATCCTCGAGGCCATGCCGGGCGATTTCTGCCTCAACAACTGGGCGCAGGGCGCCATCCCCCACCATCACACACTCCCAGTCCAAATCACTCAGTTTCGCCAGTGTGCGCACAATCTGGAGGGGATTCTTCTGGGAGACAAACCTGCCCGCGAAGATGATGCGCGGCGGTTGGCCCACAGAGATCTCACCCGGATCAAGCCGCTCTAAATCGACCCCATTTGGGATCACCTGCGCCTCTACAGCGTAACTCTTCTGGGCCAATTGGCGAGTGAACTCGCTCACGCCGCAAACCTTGGCCGCTGATCTCCAAATTGGCGGGGTAAAAGGAAATACCCAGCGGAACCAGCGGTCAGTTTTATCGGGCACTCCCCCAGGCACATCCCCCAAGTGCGCAGTAAGCAAATAAGGAATTTTAGTGAAGGTTGACAACACCTTGGCTAATGCACCACTGGGGACCGCGAAGTGGACATGCATCACATCAGGTTTCCATTTTGAAATCACGCGCATCCCAGGCACCAATCCCCAAAGGATGTACCCTAGCATATCCATGAATCCGGCTTTGAATGGAGTCCGGCGGCCAACAGGGATGCGCAAGATTTCCATTCCGTCCCGATGTTCACGGCGCGGCAAACCTTTGATATGGGAGGTAAGGATGAAGATATCATGACCGCGCTGGACCAGCCCGCGGCAAATATCTTCCGCAACCCTACCCCCGCCTCCGCCCACAGGGGGAAATTCATAGATCAAAACCAGAATACGCATCAAATCAACCTTGAGAAAATCACATTGCAGACAGGAAGCCCGAAAAAAGAGTGGCACGCAAAGCGGCTACGCAATCCTGCTACCCCTATTTTCTGTATACTTTGTGAATATAACATTGTCGAGCTACTATTCTCGAATAAAGATATGAATGGCAGAATTGGCCCGGCACGGCACCAGGGGGGCTGTCGGTGAGACTTCGTCGAAGGCCACGCTCTCAGCAAACATGGTCGCAAAGCCGCCATACAAGCGCGCTTCGATCAGGATCACATCGGCCTCGTTAGCCCATCGGTCCGCCAATTCCTCGCTCCACCAGCCATAACGCTCTAGTTCGTCTGCATCACCACCCAGCCGGAACGAATAGCCGCCGTTGATCTGGGGCGGGTAGATCTCCACATCTGGAAGGTATAGCAAAGGTACGGTGGATAGGCCGCCCCACCAATACACCTTTGATCCGGCGGGAACTTGCTCCGCCAGATGTGTGCCTCCTGCCTCATAAGAAGCGATCACATCCCAGCCGCAATCGCGGTCGCCAGGGGAGAAACCCATCCACAGGGACAATAATGTTCCCAAGACTAAGAACAAGCTGATTGCCGAGGCTAGGGGGGAATACAACTTTCGCGTATCGCGCCCAACCAGTTTACCCCACCAGGTTGGCCCGAATCGCAACACGATGATGCCGATCACCAAGCCCAGGAAGATGGGAACCCCTGCCCGGAGTGTCTCTGTGGCAGTTTCAAAAATATCCGCTTCAACCCAGCCAAACTTATTCGAGAGTATGCGCCACAACTCCACTTTGCCCGGTTGGATTCGAAAGCCGCTCAAACGCGGTACATCCAGGCGCAGAATGCCACCTGAGACACGCTCGATAAAACGATGGCTGGCCCAGATCCTCAGGGCGCTGTACCCAACCCCCATCGATAGCACCAGGACCAAAGGATAGATAAGCCACTTCCCAACCCACTCGGTATATTTTTCGCCAGAGCGATAAACCAACATCACCAACAAAATTCCTAGGAAACTAAAGAAGGAGAGATAAGTGGGGAAGCAAAATACGCAATAGTTCTTACCCAAGGCAGCCCAAAGATGGAAAGCAAACAGCACCCCAAAGGTCACTGATAGGAAAACTGCCGCCCGGAATCGCCAACTCGCACGCCATTGAGCATCCCTAGACCAATGGATCCAAGCAAATATCGCGCCAACAATCGCAAAGAATTGAATACGCACTCCCTGAAAGAAACTCATGATCCGATCTGTCAGACGGACATCCGGATTCCAATTGGGTAGCGAGCCACCGGGTTTCGCCCACGTCTCGAACAATTGAATCCGCTCTAACGGCAGCCAGGCAACCCATAGCTTCAAGATGCCCGGCCAGAATAAGGCATGTCCCAAACCAACCACCAGGATTCCCGTTAATAAGCTCCATGTACCCACTTTTTTACCGTTTTCCCAAAAGAGATACAAGATCAAGATCGGCACCACCGGGGTCAGATTGAGGCGCGTCAACATCATCAGGGCTGCCAGTGCAGTGCCCAGGAGCAACTGCCAGGTTGGGCGCTGCTTTCCCAAAGTGAGAACCAACACCCACACGAACATACAGGCCACTAAACCCTGAGACGCCATCACGCTATAGGTTTTGATCAGAGGCACATTCAAGGCGATCAACCACACGGCCGTGGTGGCCCACCAACGATTTCCTACTCTGCGGGCCAGGAACCACAATCCCAGCAAAGTCAACACCCCTAAGACAATGGCAAAATAGCGGCCGGTGCGAATGCCAGGCCCGAACAATGTCTGCACATACCCGGGAATCAAAAACGAAAAGGGCATATGATTGCTCCAGGGGCCATAATCTTGAAACGGCGTATATTTCCCGATAGCAAACAAATAGCCTTTCAACAGATAGGCGCCCTCATCCAAGATCGAGGACTGCGTATGAGCGTAGATCCAGGATTGGACCGTGTACACCAGGCCGCCTGCGATCGCCAGCCCATCTGCGAACCAAGGAGTCGCCCATACGCGTGCCAAGCGCGACTGTGCGTTCATCAAAGGATTTCCTTCCCGATATACTGAAGATCGGCATCGACCATCATTTTGACTAACTCCTCGAAACTGACCCGCGGCTCCCAACCCAAGACCGTGCGAGCTCGATCTGGGTTCCCGACCAACTGCTCAACTTCAGCAGGGCGATAAAATCGCTCGTCTTGGATGACAAATTCCTGATAATCCAAGCCGACATGGCTGAAGGCCACTTCACAAAAATAGCGTACGGAGTGCGTTTCTCCTGTGCACACCACATAATCATCAGGCTGATCCTGCTGGAGCATCAACCACATCGCCTCGGCATAATCACCAGCGAAACCCCAGTCACGTCGGGCTTCCAGATTTCCTAGGCGTAATTCGCTCGCTAACCCAAGCTTTATGCGCGCCGCCCCATGAGTGATCTTCCGGGTGACATATTCCAAACCTCTGCGCGGGCTTTCGTGGTTATATAAAATCCCCGCACAGGCGTACATATCATAATTTTCGCGATAAGTCACCGTGATCCAATGCCCGTAAACTTTGGCTACGCCATAAGGGTTGCGTGGATGAAAGGGGGTTTCTTCCGTTTGGGGAACCTGACGCACTTTCCCAAACATTTCACTAGAGGAGGCCTGATAAAAACGCGCCTCAGGGGAAACCAGGCGGATCGCTTCCAATAATCGAGAAACACCTAAGGCAGTGATATCCCCGGTGACCACAGGCTGAGACCACGATCCCGCAGGGAAGGACAACGCCGCAAAATTATAGATCTCATCTGGGGTATGTTCCTCCATGATTGCTACCAACGAACCTTGATCAAGCAGATTGCCTTCCAGCAGGGTGATATCGTCCTGAAAATGTTTGAGATTCTCGTACGTTACCATACTGGAAAAGCGATCGAGCCCAAGCACGCGATAGCCTTTGGACAACAACAATTCCGCCAGATATGATCCGTCTTGACCTGCGATCCCGGTTATTAGAGCAGTGGGCATGAAATATCCTCTTTAGCAGTTTCCAACTTCGGAGATGACTTATCCGAAAAAAGGGTGTGTGCAGGGGGCGCTGCCCCCTGCACACACCCTTTTTTCGGAAGATTCTAATGGATGGATATTACTTCAACTCAGCGGCTGATTATAATGGCTATTGGGGTATGGTCAAGCTTTGCCGCGATCCGCGCTCGCTGAGCGAGCCCAATCCCAAACCAGATACAAAACCGAGCTTGCCAAACCCAACCCAAAGACCTTAAACACATCCACAACCGGCCAATCCAAGGCTGTGTAGCGGCGCAGATACCAGGGCAAAAACCAAAGGATCACAATGCCCGCGCTGACCAGCATCCTGCGTAACCAGGGATCCGATGAATGTCGTTGATCGCGCCAAACCCAGACCATCAACGCGATTTGCAAACAAATAAAAGATAACCGATAACGGGGATTATCCCATTGATCACCACCACTGCGGAAAGAGGCGGCGAAGATCACAATCCAGACAGCAATACTCATGCCCGCGATAAGCCATTGCCGAGGCTTGTGAAGAGATCGCAAGGGCGCGTAGATCAAGAATGGCAGCAGCAAGGTCCACCCGAGAGCGCGCCAGATGGCAATCAAACGCCAAGTCCAATTCCCATTGGCGATCAGTGCTGCAGGCAAGAAAGGCTGCACGACACCATAAACCAAAACAACCCATTTATACAGATTTTCAGAGATGTTCTGGGAAAGTTTATACATCCACCCCGAGGCCTGCTGACCGAGTATCGTTTGCCAGATCCCTGTGCGCTCAACCCAAAATTGCAAAACGCCAATGGGATTGGTCAGATCACCTTGCGAAAGTTGGGCTCCAAAAAACAACAGCCCCACCAGGCCGACAAGGGTCAACACGCTCCCAACCAACCAAAAACGCCAGTCTCGCATCCAACGGCGGTTGAGCATGAAGATCGCCATCAAGCCAAGGGCGATGACCAACAACATCGTGAAGGCAGGTGAGAGAGGAATTGATAAGAGTAACGCACCCAGCAGCCACAGCCCGCCCTGCCAATTCCGCTCTTGCACAGCCACCACTAAACCATACACCGCCGCGGCTGCTAAGGTCACAGTGAAAGCTTCGCGCATTTGCGAACTCCCCAACAAGACGGCATCAGGATAGAGTGCAAATATCCAGGCAGCCGTTTTGGCAGCCGCTTCGCCCCACAAACGTCTCACAAATACCCAGGTGAATAAGATCGCCAACGCGGACACCATAGCCGTCAGAACTATGATGAGCAACGGCTGATGTACTTCTGTACCGAGATAACGATAGATTGATGCGCTGAAGAACAACAACCCGCCATATTGATCAACGGGTTGGAAAGCATCAAAGGCATCAAATAAAGATCGGTCCGATTGAGCAAGTTCCCAAGCCGCCATATCCCGCTCGTGCGCATCAGCCATGACATATCCAGAGAGCTCTGCATCACTCGCATATCCCCAAACAGGCAGGGCGATAAACCAAAATATACCCAGGATCAGACGAAGCAATAAAGCCCCAAGCAATAACCAGATCAGCCAACGGGGGACTGACTCCTTTTGGGTGGCCCGCAGACTCCCAAAGATGAGTCCTGCTCCCAAGATGGATACAACCAAAAATGACCCCCAACCCTGGAGGGATTCAAATCCCGTAGATACCCAGGCCAATCCAAGCGAGAGCAGAATTAGCCCGACACTAATTAAAACAAGTTGTCTTATCATGACCTTCCAACATAAAAGGTGTCAGATTATTGGGTATGGGGCCTGCGAAGCGAGCCCCATACCTAATAATCTGGATTTCGTTACAGGGTTTTCAAAAATTCCCGAATATTTTTTCCGCACGCGCTTCCCAAGTATACATCTCAGCGTCAACTCGAGCCTGTTGGCTCAATGACTCCTGACGGGATTGATTGGTTCGTAAATCCTGAATTGCTTCGACCCAGGGATCCACTTCGTCAGGGGGCAGAAAAATCGCGTTGGTCTCGTTCAACACTTCCTGCAAGACCGGCAGATCGCTGGAGATGATCGGGCGACCGCAGGCCAGGTATTCGAACACCTTCATGGGGCTGAGATAGCGGGCGATATCACCACCAGAAGAAGCTGCCACTAGCTCCTGATAAGGCATCAATAGGATATCACAGGCCGCTTGATAGAGAGGTAGTTCCGCATTGGGCACGAAGCCTGTCAAGCGAATGTTTTCCAAACCTTTGTTTTCGGCTTCAGCGCGTACGCTGGTAACATCCTCGGGGTTGCCGCCGACGAGCAAAAAAGCAACTTCAAGTAAACGCTCTGCCATGGCTAAGATCAACTCCGTACCTCGGCCGGGGTACAAGTGTCCGGTATACCCGATGGTAAATCGTTCAGGGAGTGATAGCGCTGCGCGCGCCTCGGCGGAAGACGATAAATCGGCGTAGCGGTCGAGGTCTACCCCATCGGGGGCGATCGTCGTAAAAGGGGATGGTGGCAGCTTGGGCTGCCATCGAGACAGATCGTCTCTCAGGGCACGCGTGATCAACACCAAACGGCGCGCGCCACTCCCCCTCAAAAATAGTCGCAATAAAACCTTAGCGCCTCTCCCCCTCGGAATATCGTGAACTTCATAGATTGTGGGGATTCCCCAGAAGCTGGCCAGCCCTGCTGCCTGAGGCAGTCGAGTGTAAATTAGCTCGCAGCCCTGTTTACGGGCATAGATAACAGATCTGTAGCCATAATCATAGCGGCGCAACCGAGAACTTGAAGGAAGCCACTCCACTGCAAATTGGTATTTCAACCCATAGAAGTGAGCAAGTTCCTCCCAAGCGGGGGGGCTGCTTTGATTACTTTCACCCGGAACAGTTACGATCACTTCATGTCCTAAAGCAGTCATCGCCTGCGCCATTTTCATCACCTGGATGGTATTGGCTCTGCGGGCTGGCAAGTAGGTGGGGGCAATCAGACAGATCTTCATTGGACAACATCAACCTGAGATTGAACGCGCACATCCAAGAAAACCCGGACGGCGGCCGCCCCTACTGTGAAGAAATAGTAGCCCGCCAGCAAAGTAGCTGAGGCAACATAGCCGTAACGCGGCACAAGCATAAATGTCGCGGCCACCTTGAGCACCATGCCAATAAAATTAACAATCGTTGGATAAATAGCCCTGCCAAAGGATAATAGCGCCACCCGATTCCAGTAGAATATATTGACGAAGGTATACCCGATCAGAAGGACAATCAGCGCAGAATAAGTGGGCAAATATTCGGGTCCGTATGTAACGCCAATCAACCACTTGCCGAAAATGATCAATACCAGAGTGACTGGCACAGAATAGATCGCTGAGAGACGCGATCCTTGCCGAAGCACATAGCGAACGTTATCCCAATTTTTTCGAGCAATCTCACGCGCCAATTCGGGAAAAGTGGCCTTGGGAAGGGGGCTTACGGGCAACTGCAACAGATTGGTGATGGCCATAGCCGTCTTATAATACCCAGCCTGGACAGGCCCTAAGAAAGCCGATACCCACAAGACTTCGCTGTCCTTGGCAACCAAACTGATGGTGCTGCTAAGATTGGTACTGAAAGCAAAGGTCAGCAAGTTGCGCCGTTCGCCTTCCAATGTATTGAGCCGTACTCGCCACCAACTTTTCCCCCAGGCTCGCCGAGCTTCGATCAGCGCGGCGATAGAGACGGTTAGGGAGTAGATGATCTTGCCAATCATGTAGGCCAACACAACGGCTGTCAAGTCTCCTTCGAGAAAGAAGATCACTACAATCAAGGACAGAGTGATGGCACTCTGAGTCGCCGTGGCAATAGCCATGATGCGGAATCGGTCGAAGATCTGCAATAATCCGCTGGCCGTCTCGAACATCACGTTTGCCAGGATGATACACCCGTAGATCTGGAACCAAAAGGCCAGGCTGGCATCTTGCGCGAAGAACTGCGCTCCGAGTGGGGCGAGCCACCAAATTAAAGCCAAGGCAATCAGCGACCCGCCTATTTCCAACAATGTGGCCATTTTGAAGACCGCGGCAGCGCGTTGATTGTCTCCTGCCTCGTGGTATTTTCCCACATACCGAACCACCAGTTCATTCATTCGAAAGGAGGCAAAGCGATTGACTACACTGGTGAATTGCGTGATAGCGCCCAAAATACCAAAATTAGCTGGCCCGAGAAGTCGGCCGGCCAAGATACTCTGGAAGACTCCCATTCCCGCGGATAGGCCAGTTGCACTGAGCAGATAACTGGCATTGGTTACGATGCGACGCAAGAGCTCGTTTTCCAATATACGATTGTAAATTCTTTGCAGGTTTTGAAGCATAAGCGCAGGTCTATATGATGTCAGATGGGAATTCTTCCAGGAAATGGGTGTGCGCAGGGGTAACCCCCTGCGCACACCCATTTCCTGGATAATTTTGACCGCTAGTTATCAACAACTTAGATGATCTTCAAATCCTTCGCCCATTCGCGGTTGGCGTTATACCAGTCGAGGGCTCGACCAATGCCCTCTTCTAATCCTACAGCGGCCTCCCAGCCGAGTACCTCGCCAGCCTTGGAGACATCTGCTAGATTGGCCTTCATATCTGCCTTGGCAAAGGGATGATGCTCGATGATCGCCTTGCGCCCAACCTTGGTCTCGATGATCTCGATCAAACCATTCATGCTGATATTTTCATGCCCGCCTAGGTTGAATATCTCGAAACCAACTTCCTTCAAGCCTTGGATTACACCGCGAGCGATATCGTCGATATAGGTAAACCCACGTGATTGGGTGCCATCCCCATTGAGTTGCAGGGTTTCTCCCTCTGTGATCCAACGGATGAAACGGAAAATAGACATGTCCGGACGACCTGCAGGTCCGTATACGGTAAAAAAGCGCACAATACTCACATCAATATCGTAGAGATAATGATAGGCATGAGCCATGGCTTCTGCGCCTTTTTTACTGGCGGCATAGGCTTGCAAAGGCCGAGCGCTATCCGCGGTCTCAGGTGTTGGGAGAGGGGCATCTTCGCCATATATGCTGGATGTCGAGGCTAAAATAAACTTTGAAATTCCTCGCTGCTGACACAGTTCTAAAAGGTTGAGCGTACCTGTAACATTGGTATCAACATACACCCAGGGATCTTCCACACTCGCTCGCACCCCTGCACGAGCAGCAAGATTGATTACGGCATCCAAACGTTCGATGTTCACATCTTCGAATGTTTTTAGGAAATCCCGATCAGATATATCAAGCTGGTGAAACTCAAAACCCTCTCGTTCTGATAAATTTCCTAAACGGTATTCCTTCATGCGCACGTCGTACGCATCGTTCATATTGTCAATGCCCACAACAATATGACCTGCATCCAGCAGCATTTCTGCAACGCGGGCTGCAATGAAACCAGCGACCCCAGTGATCAAGTAATTTGCCATAGCAATACTCAACTCTCTATCAATATACCAAATACGTCAGAACGCCGACCGCAGCATATCCTGACATTATCAGAGAAGCGGTCGGCGATCAATCGTGAACGTTCAGATATTGTTACAGTCGCACAACCTTAGCACTCTTACGCCCCTTCTCACCCAAGGCATTGCGAGTATCTACGATATAGTTTGCAGCCTCTAAAATGGCGCTGTAATCATAATCGCTGTGATCAGTGATGATGACAACACAATCGGCATCTCGGACAGCGGGCATCAAATCAGGGACGCTCTCTATCTCGAATTCTTCTTCCTTGATGCTCGTAATATAGGGATCGTGATAGCTAACCACAGAGCCGCTTTGCTCTAATAGGCCAATCACATCTAGGGCTGGGGATTCACGCAAATCGTCAATATCCGGTTTGTAGGCCGCGCCTAACACCAATATCTTGCTGCCTTTCAAAGGCTTGCCATGTTCATTTAGCGCATCTTGCACTTTGCGCACAACATAGCGTGGCATTCCCAAATTGATCTCAGATGCCAACTCGATAAAGCGGGCAGTGTAATTCAGGGACTTCAATTTCCAGGACAGATATAGGGGGTCAATGGGGATACAATGGCCGCCCAAACCTGGACCGGGGGTGAACTTCATAAAGCCAAAAGGTTTAGTGGCCGCTGCATCGATCACTTCCCAGACATCAATTCCCAGGCGATCACACATCACAGCCAACTCATTGACCAACCCGATATTGATCATCCGGAAAGTATTTTCCAGCAATTTGGCCATCTCGGCCACCTCAGACGAGGAGACAGGGACAACTGTTTCAAGAGCACCTTGATACCAGGCGGAGGCGACTTCAGAGCAAGCTTCGGTGATCCCGCCAACCACTTTAGGCGTATTGATCGTTGTCCAATCTTCTCTCCCAGGATCAACACGCTCAGGTGAGAAAGCCAGGAAATAATCTTCGCCAACTACCAGATTATTCTCTTCACCTAACTGGGGAAGCAATATCTCACGCGTCGTCCCAGGATATGTGGTGGACTCGAGCACCACGACCATTCCAGGGTGCATGTGTCTCGCCAACTCACCGGTCACAGACAAAATGAATGACAAATCCGGATCACCTGTTTTCCGCAACGGTGTAGGCACACAAATGCTGACAGCATCAGCTTCTGCGAGCACCGAGAAATCAGTGGTCGCTTTGAGCTTGCCGTTTTCCACCAACTGCGCGACCAATTCTGTGGGTACATCCTGGATATAGCTTTCGCCTTCTGCGAGTTTTTCTATTTTCCGGGTATCTGGATCAATCCCAACCACATTGAATCCGGCTTCAGCGAATACTGCTGCAAACGGTAGTCCGACATATCCCAAACCGAGAACCGCAACGCTAGCGGTCTTATTTTCTAATTTTTGTAACAGGGTATCTTTAATTTTCATAGTACTCTTTCATATGAACATGAAATGAACAGATTGTAAATTAAACCACAAATCTATTATTTCCCCATTCTGACTTAAATCATCAAAACATGCTGAGCTGTTTTGGCTCAGAGTTATCTTCAGGGGTATCCACCTCGTACTCGGGTGCGCTCTCTGCAGAGGCAATCAGTTCGGGCAATAGGGCAAAATCGCTCTCGACAACTGGCCGTAATGAAGGTTGGTGTAACGCCGCAGCCGGATGGTACATTGGGACAATCAAGCGTCCTTTCACGCGCAGAGCCCGGCCATGAACTTCACTGATCTTCGCATTCGAAAAATACTTTTCCATCGAGTAGCGTCCCAAAGTGACAATCACCTTGGGGTTGATAGCCTGAATCTGTCTTTCCAGATATTGGTTACAAGCTGCTAACTCTTCAGGACGGGGATCTCGGTTTCCCGGCGGACGGCACTTGACTACATTGCCAATGAAAACTTGTTCACGCTTCATACCAACCTGCTCAAGTAATTCATCAAGAAATCTGCCAGCGGGCCCAACAAATGGGCGTCCTTGCTCGTTCTCGTGGAAACCAGGTCCCTCACCGATGAACATGATCTCAGCTGATAAGGGACCCTCGCCAGGGACACCATTCTTCCTAGAATAGTGCAATTCGCATTTTGTGCATTCTTTGACTTCCTCGGCCACTGTCGCCAGAATTTCTTCGGGTGTCATGGGTGTGCGTCTCCTATTGGTCGCTCAATCAAAGTAGAGGCGAAAAAAACATCCCATCATCCTGGGATCGGTTCCCCGTGATGAAGATACATAGGCGAGAGCGTCATGGGGTTATCTGTATCATCTGCACCCCAGCGCTGCCAGGCAAGTTCCGCTAATATCCCTGGGCGACGTAATGAGCTCGCGGGCGACGCCAGGATGACGTTTTTGTACTTACGCCCTAACCGTTGACGGGCTTCATCACCCAATTCCCCGCAAATCAACGTCGGTTCGCGAATACCTTCGGAAAATTCGTCGATAGTCAGGTTTTGCAGCTTGCCAGTAGACTGCCAGGTTCCATCCACAACTTGATACCAGCCTACGGCCAGACGCTTGCGCCCCGCAACCAACACAGCTGCCATTGGCAAATCCGATATGAGTTGTGCGGCAGCTACAATGTCGAGTGACGGTATTCCGATGATGGGAATATGCTCACTGAAGGCTAAACCCTTTACAAACGCCAGACCAATACGCAAGGCAGTGAACGAACCCGGACCCGTTGCTATACCAAGCGCACCCAAATCGCCGGCTGTAATTCCACTCTTGGCGAACATATCCTCCACCGCGGGACCGAGCTCCACAGTATGGTAACTCTGGCTGAACCAGGCCATTTCTGCGATCACCTGGACGCCATCATACAAGGCGATCCCTACCATGCGGGTGGAAGTATCTATGGCCAATAGCATCAGGGGCCTCCAACAATCTGCTTACGGAATTTCTGCAGCACTGACTGATAGAAATCACCCTGGGCAGAGAATAAGAACTGGCGCTGGGTTTCATCTAACCATTCCAGCTTTACCCAAAAGCGCTCTTTGGGAAGCGTTTCCTCGATCCTATCGGCCCACTCAACGACCAGCGGACCTCTTTCCATCATGCTCTCCAAATCCAGATCAATTGCCTCAGCGGCCCCGCTCAAGCGATAGGCGTCTAAATGATGTAATTGCTGTTCATCGGGTCGCCGATAAACATTGATCAGCACGAAAGTAGGACTAGAAACAGGGTCCAAGGACCCCCATCCCGCGGCGATCCCTTGCAT
Source organism: uncultured Anaerolineales bacterium (assembly GCA_964458115.1). Lineage (GTDB taxonomy): Bacteria > Chloroflexota > Anaerolineae > Anaerolineales > UBA11858 > NIOZ-UU35. Next base: position 27,447 of record CAYWIC010000045.1, read on the forward strand.
CAATGTGGTTTTTCCCGCCCCCAAATCCCCCTCCATCCCCACCACATCACCCGATGCTAACAATGCGCCAAAACGCATACCTACGCGGCGAGTCTGTTCCGTGCTCCGGCTAATGATCTCGAATGAATGCGGGTCAAGGATGGGGGACATACAAATGCGATTATAAGTTGGTTTTGGTAACGCGTGAAGTCTTTGGGGTTATTCGTGTAGCGGAAAGCGTGGAGAGCAGTGCGATGATCAGTATCGTGGTTTCCGAATAAAGGGAAAATCGCTCCAAGCTCCCCGCTCTACTCTCCACGAACTGTCAACTTCGCCAGAGATGCCACCAAGCGCTTCAAGCCAATATCCTCGAAAAATACATCCACTACCTCTTCGTTGTCTTCGATCTTGCTGTTGAGCACCATGCCATCCCCCCAGGTTGGATGTCCAACTTGCATCCCCGGAGCGTACTGCTGCTCGATCTCTTGAATAGAATCTAATGGAGATTCCCAGCGCTCTGGGCGAAAAATCGAGGATCGCGAGCGCCCTGCCTTTCGCCCCGAGAAATCATCATCGATTAACGACATTGGGATATCATCTAGATAACGAGATGGCTCTGCAGGTTCGGAATAGCCAAAATTGTAGCGATTGAGCGAGTGCAGCAAATAGAGCGCATCTTCAGCACGGGTGATTCCAACATACAATAGGCGACGTTCTTCCTGCATGGCTTCCGGGTCGTCAAAGGAGCGGATATGAGGCAGAGTGCCATCATTGAGGCCCACGATGAATACTACCGGAAATTCCAAGCCCTTGGCCGCATGCAAGGTCATCAACGTCGGTACATTAGCGCTGGCATCAAGCGTATCCTGATCGGATACCAGGGCGACATCTTCCAAGAAGGCGATTAAACTCTTATCGCCGTATTCCGCGGCCAGACGCCGAAACTCCATCACGTTCTCCCAACGTTCAGCACCTTCGTCCCCCCCGTCATCGATATAGGATCGATACGCTATATCTTTGATGATTTGATCCATCAGTTCTAATGGCGAAAGCTCACTTTTGAGAGAACACCAGCTCGAGAGAAGTTTCCCAAACTGAGAGAGGGCTGTGCCGACTCTGTTTGGGAGTGAATCCCAATGCTCGGACTCGGCACTCACCCCTAACTCCAGGAGAACATCACCCGGAGAACAGTTTAGGCTCTGGGCGTAGGTACGCAAGGTGGCAATGGTTTTCGTCCCAATTCCACGACGAGGTGTGTTGATCACCCGCAACATGCTGATCTCATCTTTCGGGTTATGCACTAGGCGCAGGTATGCCAGAATATCTTTGATCTCACGTCGGCCATAGAAACGCTGCGCGCCGACCAATTTATAAGGCAAGTTTGCAGCCAGGAAAGCCTCTTCCAGGATGCGAGATTGGGCGTTGGTGCGATACATGACCGCAAATTCCCCCGGCTGGGCGCCTCGAGACGCCACTGAGTTGGCAATCCGGTCTACCACAAAAGATGCCATTTCGCGGTCATCATACAACTCATGCAGCATGATCTTCTGCCCCTGGCCGCGCTCAGTGAAGAGTTTCTTCTTAGTGCGATGGGGGTTGCCGTCGATCACCGCCATGGCCGAATCGAGGATATTCTGCGTAGAGCGGTAATTCTGCTCCAGCAAGATGATCTGGGCGCTGGGGAAATCTTCATCGAATCGCAAAACGTTGCGAAAATCTGCGCCTCGCCAGCGGTAGATCGATTGGTCCGGGTCGCCAACGACAAAAATATTCTTATGAAAAGATGCCAGGTGCTTGAGGAGCACATATTGGGCCATATTGGTGTCCTGGAACTCGTCCACCAAAATGTGCTCGTAGCGGCGGGCGTAACGCTCTCGAACGGATGAATTCTCATCTAGCAAAAATGCAGTCCACAAGAGCATATCGTCGAAATCAACGGCATTGCTGGCAAGCAGTGTCTGTTGGTAGCGCTGATAAACCCGCTTGACGACTTCATCCCGGTAGGTCTGAACAAGGAAATCATCTGCAAGCAGTAACTCATTTTTGGCTCGTGAGATCGAAGCGTGGACCCCGTGTGGCCGGTAGCGCTTATCATCTAGGTTCAAATCTTTGATCACTTGCTTGACCACGCGGATCTGGTCGTCGGCGTCGAAAATGACATAGTTTGAGTCGAAGGGCAGATGATCTGCTTCTCGTCGCAAGATACGGCCACAGACAGCATGGAAAGTACCCAAAGTGAGTCCACGGCTCCGCCCTTCCAAGATCGCATTCACCCGATTCCCCATCTCACGAGCAGCCTTGTTTGTAAAAGTTACAGCCAATACATGGTACGGTTGCACTCCCATCTGGCCAATCAAATAAGCAATTCGCTGTGTGAGGACGCGTGTTTTTCCAGAGCCAGGACCAGCCAAGACGAGCACTGGGCCCGTTCCAGCCATAACGGCTTGTTGTTGTTGGGGATTGAGATCTCGGAGCAAATCCATGCGAGCGATTGTATCCTCGCGACATAGGTTTGACAAGAAGTTTGATCATTAGACCAGGTTAGAAAGGTGCGGTTTAGATCTCAACACAGAATCTTAGCTCACTCGCGCCTCATTTTTTTCTTCAAACTGTTGTCAACCATGAATCTCCGCGCTACAATCTTGTCATGCAAATAGAGGACAACTGGAATATGTTGGGCCATGAATGGGCAGTGGAATTACTGCAAGGACATCTAGCCAATCAGCGCATGCGCCACGCTTATTTGATCACTGGCCCTCAGGGAATCGGCCGGCGAACCTTGGCTGTGCGCGTAACCCAAGGATTGAATTGTCCCCAACCCATCTCACCGGGCGTAGCCTGCCGAACCTGCCATACCTGCCAGCGCATCGAGAGGATGCAGCATCCCGATCTGCTTATTGTCCAGGCAGAAGATGTTGGTGGTACCCTGAAAGTCGATCAGGTTCGAGAATTACTGCGAGGGCTCTCTCTAGCGCCATACGAAGCGCCCTATAAAGTCGCCTTCTTATTGCGCTTCGAAGAGGCCAACCCCAACGCGGCCAACGCCCTTTTGAAAACGTTGGAGGAACCCCCTTCCCAGGTGATCCTTTTCGTCACTGCACGAGATACGGAGTCACTGTTGCCCACCATCGTCTCCCGCTGTGAAGTGATCCGACTGCGTCCGGTTTCGATCGATGAGGTCAGCCAGGGTATGCAAACCATGTGGGGAGTCCCAGGAGATAAAGCACAATTGCTCGCCCATCTCTCCAACGGACGGCCTGGATACGCCCATTGGTTACACCAAAATCCAGAACATCGCCAACAACGGTCAGCATGGCTTGAGGAGCACCAACAACTCTTGGGGGCAAAAAGGACAGAGCGGTTCCAATACGCTGAGAATCTAGCCAAAGACAGGGCTGAGTTCATGCAAGTCATTCAGACCTGGCTTTCTCTATGGCGGGATGTAATGCTCAAATCCAGCGGGGCTCAAACACCGATAACAAATCTGGATTGCGAAAACCAGATCGACGATTTGGCAAATAGGCTTAGCCTCGATACCGCCAAACAGATGGTCTCCCATCTGGAACAAACCTTTTCTCGGCTGCAGCGCTACACCAATCCCCGCCTTACGGCAGAAGTGCTCTTACTAAATCTGCCATCTTTCCACTAAGAACTCGAACAGAAAATTGTGCGGTGGCGAGATGCCCACAAGATAATTCTTGCGGACTTCCCACCATTTCAATCTATTGTTGAAAATCGCATTCAAAAGAAGATATTCATAAATTCGCAAACCATTCGCAGTGCGTAGGGTTATAATGTACAAGTTCGCTGGCCATTAATTTAAGAAACTTGGAGGAGAAGTTATGAAGAAAGTTGTTTGGATTGCCCTCATTATATTGAGCGTAGGTGTTGCCCAGATCGCCTGCAAGACCGCTGCCGAAAGAGAAGCTGAACGCAATCAAGAAGCTGCCGAAGCTGCTGAACCAGTTGAGGCTGCTGAACCAGTCGCAGATCTCCCCGCAGATACCCCGGGTGGAATTTTTCAGGCCGCTATGGCAGGAGTAGAGACGGATGTCAATCAATTCCTCGAAGGTATTCCCGTACCCGAATCTGGCTCGGTATCGATGGAAGATGCCACACGCGTAGATTTCATCACTTCGCTGAACATAGATGAATGTGTGGAGTTCTATCGAGATACATTCCCGGCACTTGGCCTAATTGAGATCGAGGAATTATCAAAAATCTCTGATTATGGTGCGACACTAATTTATGGTGGCTATCCAAACGGTAAGGCAATTCGCGTAAAAGTCTCTATTCTGTCAGATACATCAAGAACGATTCAAGTTCACATTCTCGATCCATCTGACTTATAGCAATTTCTCATTGTGACACTCGAGCTGAGGCAGCATATTGCTTCAGCTCTTTTGTTTGGGAGAGAGATAAGAAAACTAGGAACCATATGTTGGTGACTCGGTAGACAATGCCTGGGGAACTCACATCGAAATCTGGAAAATACCGCGAAGTTCCCAGAGTCCAACGCATACAACCTGAATTATCCCTTTTCAATATGCTATACTTGGCGGGAGAAGAGAAAACCCGAAATGGTTACGCCAATTAAAAGCGATTACACCTCCATACAAGAATCGCTGGAACTGCTTTACCACATCAGTCGAGAGATTGCATCGACCCTCGACCTTACCATTGTGCTCCAGCGTGTACTTGCCCTATCTATGCGAACAATAGGAGCGGTTAGTGGGAGTATCATCGTTGTCAATGATGAGTGCGAACCGGTTGAATCTACGATCATCTACGAAGACACAATTCTCGACCACTCCACAGATCACATTAGCTCTCTACTCAAAAGCGGGCTGGCCGGGTGGGTAGTGACCAATCGGCAACCTGCGCTAGTGCTAAATACCAAACGCGATGAACGCTGGGTGAGCCGGGCAACTTCATCCGATAATGGTGAAAAGGCGAAATCATCCATAAGCGTGCCATTCATTGCACGCGATCAACTAGTTGGCGTGATCACGCTATCACACCCTGTTCCTCTTTTCTTCACCGATGAACATCTCGCATTAGTTCAGGCGATTGCTGACCAGGCAGCCATTGCCGTAGTAAACGCGCGCTTGTACGAGACCAGCCAGCAACAAGCGTTCAGCATGGGCGCATTGGCAAAAAGCGCCGCCTCTATCTCTTCAACTTTGCGTCTCGATGATGTACTCCAGCGCATTCTCGATCAAATCAGTCAAGCCCTAAACGTAGCAGCTGTTTCGTTGGCATTGCTCGATGAAGATAAAGATTCGCTTGTGTATTATGCAACTACTGCCAATGCAGAAAAGATTCTAGGGAGAGAAGTTGCTGTTGGCCAGGGTATCGTGGGTTGGGTAGCACAACACAACGAGGCTATCGTCGTCCCTGACGTAAGCGCAGACCCCAGGTTTTTCGAGCATTTCGACAAATCTACGGGGTTTGATACTCGCGCGATTGCCTGCGGACCTATCATCTCAGATGGAGAACTTATCGGCGTGTTGCAAGCCTTGAATCCTTTAGATGGCAGCTTTGGGCCAGATGCGCTCACCGTACTCGATGGAATCGGCAGCCTCGCTGGAACGGCCATCCGCCACGCCCAACTCTTCGAGGATCTTCAAGCCGCCCACAAGCGGTATCGAGACCTGTATAACAGTAGTATCGATGCCATCTTGATCACAGATATGAGAGGGCATATCATTGAGGTCAATAATCAAACCTTCGATTTTACCGGCTTCTCGAGGGAGCAGTTACAACTCAAACATATCGATGACGTGCATGAGATAGATCGAGAAGCTATTGGAGAGAGTCTCGAACAAATCTCCCCAGAGGAAACGTTCTCCTATGAATCCGAATTAGAAACTTCAACAGAACTTCTTGTTCCGATTTCTCTACCGTACATTAACAACGGGTTCTAAGGGTTGAAACCAAAAGATTGGT
>CAYWIC010000046.1:0-33330 GCA_964458115.1 uncultured Anaerolineales bacterium
ACCAAGGTTACTCGCTCAAGCCCTGTTTTGTCTAGGCTTCATGCACCAACGCCAATCACTACTATCATATCCCTGCAGGCCATAATCATCAATGATCTGCGAAATGACCTCAGAGTCCTTGTCAGAAACATCCCTTAATTCAAAACCAATATTATAGAAATTTGGATCGATATCGCGCTGACACCACACGCTGCGAGCAGTTAAATTCAAGATTGGCTGGCCATAGATATCCTCAGGGAGGTCGATACGAAGATTGTAGACCTTATCTGCCTCTAACACCTCCTCACTGATAATCATTGTGCCGCTCTCGGTGAGATTACCTAAATATCCCATAAACGCGCCTGTTTGTCGATCGAAGACGCGCGAATAAAACATGATATGCTGTCGCTTTAGGGTTCTGCGTTCATCCATAGTGTCCTCCATGCCCCGGTCATTTTCTATGTGCCTATTATAGCAGAATTAGGAAGATTTCAAATCAATATCTCCATGGGGATTTGGCAATTCCGGTGGTGAACTTCAGATTTGGGGGTATGCCTCAACGCTAAATTGGCTATACAAATATTCGCGTGACCGCGTCAAACATCAACCGGATGCCAAAAAATAGCAGCAATATTCCGCTTATCAGAAATACAGCCTGTTGGAACCTATTTCCAAAGAATTTCCCACCTTTGAAAGAAACCACGGATAAAAACCAATCCCACAAAAGATCGCAAAGCCAGTGACCTAACGCAAAGGCGACGAAACCTACAAGGCCGAACTCCACCGAGCGTAAGATCAAAGCAGCTCCAACAGTCACCCACCAAACCAGAAAATAAGGATTGCCCACACTGAACAGGATTCCGGCCAGAATCGGGGAGCGGGAGTCTTGGGATTGAGCGACAGCCTCCTGACGGATACTTCTCAACATCCCGATTCCCATCCATAGGATGAACAACCCACCGGCGATCCCAATCCCAGCTTGGATGTAAGGAGCATCCAACAAGCTCCCCACCCCAAAGAAGACCGCGACCATCAAGGGAATTTCGACGATGCCATGCCCAAGGGCAACGAGCGCACCGGCGTGGGGTGATTGATTGCCTTTTCCAACCACAACCGCGGTGATCGGACCCGGTGCCATCACCCCAGATAGAGAGATCAAAATGGCTTCTGAGAGAAAAAGATAAAAGGGCATCATCTCAATTGGTAGCGGTAATAAGCCCACAGGAAGAAAAATGCAGCAAAGACCGCCATCACTAACCAGCCCATCAGAGGACCACCACCCATTTTAACGAGGCTGATCGCGATTCCCGTGATCGCCCCAAATGACCAGATCAGTTTGAGATCTAACATGCCTTTGAACACATCAACTCCCGCGTTCCTCCCCAAAAACGATTCGATCCCGATACCAAACAGGGCCGCGGCTACTAAACGGCTGGTCAAGGGATCGATGGATTGCCAGCCAAACAGGGTTAACATCCACACTGGCGCGATGAACAGCGGAACGGCGAAGAGCATATCGACGATGAAGTGAACCACAAACCAATAACGGAGTCTTTCTGGTACCATAATTTCTCCTAGAATTCCCTACGTTCAGTGATCAGCGCCACCCGGTAAGGATACAACTCAGCACGCATGACACCCTGACTCACAGCCGGGTCATTATCCACTACCTGTCGGGCTGCTACTTCAGAAGGTGCTCTAAAGATCACGATTCCGAAGCTGCTTGGATCAGTATTTTGAGTTCGCCCAGCCAAGATTAGGATGTCCTGCTCGTTCAATCCCTTGAGATAATCGAAATGTTCTGAGACGATTCTTTCCTCATCAGAAGTGGGACCCTGCGTCAACATATCTGATCGAGTGGGTTGGATCGTATACATAAATTGAAATTCGTCAGACATAGGTAACCTCTACATTCCAGGGAATATCCAGTATTGTGACATATTTGAGGAGACCCAAAGAAGAATGTTGATTCGATTTTGCGCTTTTAGTTTTGAGTGGCTTGCAGAGACAAAACTTACGTTCCATCTCGAAACCTACGGAAGGTGTAGGCATCATGTCCGCTGAAAACCTCGATATGCTCGCCGAAATCCGTCTTTAGCTTGCGTAAGTTTTGGGTATGTGGACCTAATGCCCAATCAGCGATCCAATTCGGAAAACTGAAATACTCCCGATCATCTTCGTCTCGGTGTAAATCGCTGTGGTAATGATAGGGCGAGGCAGCATCTCCACAATCCAGCAACCAGCCCTGGGGAGTCTTAATCGCTACGCCACAGTGCCCGCGCGTATGCCCGGGCAGGGGGATCAAGCGGATATCCAGATCAAGGTCATCCATCACCCGAATACTGTCATACCCAAACCATTCGCCATCGATCTGATCATAGAGCACCCACTTTGGGTTATGCCGCCAATGAGATGCATCGCAGCCTCGCTCGACGAGTCCCTTCGGCCGCATCGCGGCTTCATATTCACGGGCGTAAACATGCACTTTGGAATCAGGAAAATCGGGCAGCCCTCCGGCGTGATCCAGATGTAGGTGGGTGAGCACGATGTGGTGGACATCACTGCGATCGTACCCCAATGCTCGGACTTGATGTAGCGCTGTCTCTTCGATATCACCCGGTGTTCCCATCAGGCCAAGGAATACGCGCATCATCGGTGACGGCTCGGCGTAATCTCGCGTCCCAAAACCTGTATCAACCAGGATCAATCCGCCATCCGTTTCGATCAGCAAACAATAGACGATGGATTCCACTTGCGGGAAACGCGGCAGTAAAGATCCACAATTGAGGTGAAAAACTTTCATGTTTGCATCTAAAAATAAACGCCCAATAGCATCAGCACTGCCGAAAGCGTAAATATGACCGGACAAACCTTGTAAGGCCAGAAGTTAACTTTGAACCCTGTGAATAGGGAAACCACAGCCAGGACAACCAGGGCAAGGGCTGAAAGCCGATATACCATCAGAGAGACTATATTACTTGAGTCAATCATTGTGATCACAGCAACTAGCACACCGATGAAGATCAGGGCAACCGCCTCGACGATCCATTCCATGGAGATGATGTGGCGATTGTCCTGTGATATATCCCCAAATCCCTCAACTACACCTTTGGTGGGGAAGAGATGGGCTACTCCCCAGAGTGTTGTGAAGAATGCTCCCAGGTAAAGCAAAATTTGATTGGTCATGTATTCCTCCTTTCGAGATATTCGCTGCGATAATGATCTCGCATTTCTTCCATACGCCGCAGGCTGTCCTCGAATCCCCCAGGTCGGTTGCGCGCGTGCCAGATTTGGCGGAACTTGTCCATGAGCGCTTCAGCATCTTCGGCCAGGCGCTGTCGCAAGGCATGATCTTCTGCATCACTCGCTAAGCTCATAGCCCAGATCATGCGCCAACAGGCGTGACGCAGCATAGCGGCGATCCAGGTGAATTCGTCTCGGATCAGGTCTGCATCGCTGCGCTCCATATCAGCTTGCGAAATTGGCGCCATGAATTCATCAATACGCGCTAAGATCTGCACAAATTCCTGGATGCGCTGTTCAGCTTCATCAGCGTGGATCGCCAAATCTTCAGGGGTTGATTGTAAACTGCGAAAGAGGATCGAAGCGTTGGAGGGCTGGAGCTCGCTCATCTGGTATATATCGCCAAGCTCGTAAGCAATATTTCCCATCACACCAGAACCATCCTGAAAAGCAAACCCACTCACCGCGGCAGCGATATCGATATCGCGGTTGGCCTCATACGCCCAGGAGACCGCCGCGCCGTAAGCCAAGCCGAGATAACTGACAGGCAGCGGCTGCCAGTGGCCGTTATCACCCCAATCGGTGTTGAGGTATCCCACTGCGCCGTGCTTCAAGCCACTCTCCACCGCGCGGCGCAAATTCTCCATGGCGTTCGCTGTGCGGCCAGCGATGGAATTCCACGAAGATGTGCCCGGGCAGACATAAAAAGGCACACCCGCCGCGGCAAATTTCGCGCAGCGAGTATCGAAGGGATGCCCGGCCTCGTAACCCCATTCCAGAGCAATCAAATCCTTAGGGAGTTCGGCAACCAGCCCAGGGTTGCTCATCAGAATATCCCCCCAAAACTGCATCGTAATTCCTCGGGACTTCAGGCCACGATAGATCTTCATCAGGAAATCCAGGTAGACTCTACCTTCGCCAACATCTTCAACCAGAGCTTTGTTCTTGCCGCGTCCCAGGTCAAAGGTCTCGTCGCAACCGACATTGAATTGCTTGCTGCTAAAAAGGGGCAGCAATTCGTCATACAGCTCACGCACCAATTTCAGGCTGCCGGGGTCATTGGGATCCAGCGTGAAGGCCCCCATTTGTTCGCCCCAAAGGCTCACAAACCCATCCGGACATTCTGCCAGATGATTGTAATCGGCGTGCTGCAGCCAGCGCTGCATATGGCCAAAAGAATTCTGGTTAGGCACCAGCTCGATGTATCGCTCCCGGCAATACGCATCCAAGGCCAGGATCTCTTCCGCCGTCATCGGCGAGGCTTCAGCCCAAACGGCACGGTGATTTCGATAAGCGAATGTGTGCTCGGTATACAACTGCAACTGGTTGATCTTCCAGGAGGCCAGCAAATCGACCAGTTCGTACAATGTGGTCATGCTGGGGACTTTATCCCGGCTGATATCCAGCATCACCCCGCGATGGGGGAAATCGGGCCAATCGCGGCAACGCAGAGACGGCAAACTCCCTGCGCTGCTATCGATAAGCTGGCGGAGCGTATTGGCACCATAGAAAACTCCTTCGGGACGGCCAGCAATGATATCGAGGCGCTCCGCCGTGATCATGAGTTGATACTCTTGCTCATGGCGCATTCCACCCGGAACCACATTCAAAGAAATGGTTGCTCCGGCGGTGGTCGCAGAATTGCTGGTGCTAATTTGCCATCCTGAGCCAAGGCTATCTTGAAGGATACGCGCGGAGATCAGGACTTCTTGGGGCTCTGGGTTATTGATTTGGATGATCCCAGAATCAGGGATAGGGAATCTGCCCTCCAGGATTTCGAGGTGCCGAGGAGCAGGCAGCAGGAGTGGAAAGGAGTGGCTTGGTGTATTCATGTTGATTGCCTCTGTAATGTTGATCTTGTTCTTCGACTTGTTCTCGATCAGCCAGCTACCGCGTGTCGGGCCTGCCAATCCTGGAGCAATTTCTTCAATCCAATGGAGGGTAAAAGGATTATCGGGTACCACACCGGCCCGCCGGTAATCCAAACCAATCCGGTGAAGGAAGCGAAGCCAATGGCGAAGCTCTTATTCCAATGGTGTGTAACGAAAAGAGAGATGACGAACAGAATAAAGCCGATGGCGGTTTGCAAGGGCACGATCATCCAGAATACACCTACCAGGGTCGCCATGCCCTGTCCACCGCGAAAACCCACAAAACGGGAGAAATCATGCCCTAACACTACCAGTGCCCCGGCCAGATATGCCACCCAGGGTGCCAAATTGAAATATCGCACTAACTCGACAGCCATAGCCCCTTTGAAGATATCCACAACGCCAACCAGAATCCCCTCCAGCTTTCCAACCATTAGGAATGTATTCTTTGCGCCCATATTGCCGTCTCCCAATTGCCAGATTTCCTTCCGGCCAACGAACTGGGAAACGAGATGAGCCGAAGGCAGAGCGCCGAGAACATATGCAACGCAAAGCACAAGTCCAATTTGGAGAGTCATATCAGGCCTCCTATGAAGGGTTATCACAAACTCAATGAAGGCGTGACGAGACCATTGTCCCTTTCATTGTATATCAAAAAATCGCAAACAGAAGTTCGACTTCCGGAACTTTTCTAGGAATTGTCGAGGTGATCCCCCATAGTCCCACAACGTTTCCCAGGGACACTTTCTTGAAGTAATCAAACTTCTGATTATGGAGAAATTTCCGCTCTACTAAATGCTTATAATATTCGAATGGTTTTCTGGGATAACGCGGGAAGGTGCGTTTCCAATGTCAAAAGGATCCATTTCCGCATATTGGGATACCAGACATCTTCCTCCTGGCCTACCCAGCGTGAGAGGATATTCTCATCACACTCTCCGATAACCGCATCCTCGACATCGAAGATGTGCCAGATCGATAACTCTTTGTAGCCCGCAAAATACCCCACAGCGATGCGTGTCTCCCAATCTTGACTGTTCCCGACTAATTGGATATTTTCCTCTTCTAGTTCCCTGACGATCCCATCTGCCGAACTCTCCCCATCATCGATGGCACCGCCTGGTGGTGCCAGTTTGCCGCCTTCGTGATGCAATGTCCCTAAGATAGCGCCATCCCCACGTCGAATGATCAACGCTCGAGCGCTAGCTCTCCCAAAAGGCAAAGTGACTGTTTTTTCACCCTGTTGAACTTCTTGCCCATCCACAAACCAGACTTCATTATATTTGGCTTCCATTTCCGTCACCTAAGCGGTAATCTGCGTCCTACTTATAGATAAACTCGCTCGATCCCCTGTACGTACTTCGAGCTACGCGTCATACGGAAAGGGAATCCCGCTGTGATACGTGCTGCCTGGGGATCATCTTCCGATTGATATTTCAACTCCACGACGATATTCTCATGATCGACTTGTTTATGGACAAAGTGATTGTTGAATTTATTGAGATGGTAGAAGGTCAATTCGCTATCGACCGTCACCCTGAAACGGCGGTCTGGGGTGGCAAAATACCAGCGCCGATAACAATTCAGCAACACAGGCTCGAGGGTCAGCAGGTGGTCCTTGACATCGAAAGGGAGTTCAGAAAAACGGATGACTTTCTTCAAATATGTTACGCTGAAGTTTTCTGCGAGGGTGAACGCAGGGAAAGGGTATTGCGCCTTGGTGCCCACCAATCCGCGCTTGATCTTGAATTCCAACAGGGGGTCGTCGATCTGGCGGAATAACACATGATACCAGCGGATGCGCGCTTTCCTTCGCTCGACAACCCCACCCACATTGTCGAAATAATTCTCCATCCAGGGGTCGTCGAGGTAGATATTGTTGATATTGCGCGGCGGATAGATCTCCGTGAACATAGCCGGATGTTGCTTGATCAATGAGATGACCTGCTTAGCATCGAGTTGGTCCACGAAGAATTTTCGCTCGTAGCGGTAATCTCGAATAGGGAGTTTATCGGTCATACGGGTCTCACAAAGTGTGCCGAAATAAGGTGTGCGTGGAGGCGTACGCCCCCACGCACACCTTATTTCGAATTCTTGTTACCAAATACCTTTATTATCCATGAAGGTGATCATCAGTGAATCGGACATCCCGCGCAAGGCGGCTTTGGCACTTTTTAAGGCTTCCATATTTCCGAACTCCACCAGGAAGGAGCTTTCGAGCGTTGGCCCGGTATCGTCGTACCGCATCAGTTTGATCTGGGCGCAGTGAGGCGCGAGGGTCTCCAGGATGGCGTCCAATTCGACCTTGTTGGGGCTTTGGCTGGCAACGGTGACATGCAGATTGAAATCGGCCTGGCGGCCACGGAACAGGCGCATAACCCCCAGGACGATGATCGCCACAGCCATCGCCAATACGGTGATAAGGCGCTGGTTATCACCCAGGCCAATGCCAATGGCGATGGCGAAGAACAGGTAGGCCAACTCTTCTGGCTCTTTGATGGCGGCGCGGAAGCGCACAATCGACAGCGCACCCACAAGACCTAAGGAAAGCGCCACCGACGAGCGCACCACCAAGATGATGAAGGTCGTGGTCACAGTGATCAGGATGAAATTGGCTGCAAAACGGCGCCGATTAGAGAGCGACGATCCCCAATGCACGTACACCCGGCTCAAAATGTACGACAACACAACCGATAATAGCAAATTGATGATGAATGTCGATAACTCCAGCGGATTGGCCTGGCTGCTGGTCAGGTCTGCGATCAGGTCGCTGACGGTAATGCGGCCATCGGGGATATCTATCGAGGGAGTATCTGCGGGAGCAGCTGGCTCAAATCCCCCAGGGGGCTCTGCCTCCTCAACGCCCATAAGTGGCGCACCTCCTTCTTCTGGTGGCAGGCCTTCGACCACAACAGCCGACAGGTTGAAGTCATCGAAATCTACCGATGTTTCACCTTCAACCATGAAACCTATGCCGCCGCCCTGAAGCGGGTCTTCGTCAACAGCTTGGATGATTTGCTGACCATCCAAAAATATGGTGTGCTGACCAGCGCTGACAGTGATCGTAAACTCCACCCATTCTTCAATAGAGCCCGACCATTCATAGCCTCCCATTTCCTGGGGTTGATCTGCCATGCTCTTTTCAAGAATGATGTTGTCAGGAAAAACGATCACGGCGTAGCTGCCTTCCTCGCGCATGTAATAGCGCAGGAAGACCGCTCCGGGGGCATATTGCTTGACTTTGACACGAAATGTGCCCTCGCCATAATCGCCGAATTTCACTGCAAAATTACCCGGCGCAATGCGTAGCACACCTTCCTGGACAACTGCTTTCTCAGAGCGTTCCCATCCAGGTAGGGCAGCTTCGTCGAAGGTCTCGGTAGTCGGCTCCTCCTGGGCAAGGACTCCATTGAGAGGTAATAATAGCATCGCTAAAAGGATTATTAGTGCAATGACTTTGAAGAAATGATGTTTACTCATGCTTGCCTCCGAAGGTCGATTCAATTTCCTTCTTTTTTGGACGCTGATCCCCGCGGATTCTCTCAGATAAATTTAATGATCAGCGATAATCCGCGTTCATCAGCGTCCCAAAACTATTCCTGTTGTTGTAAAACTCCCAGTACGAACTCCGCGCGGCGCTTCGTTAGGTCGACAATGAATTCTAGACCCTGGTCGAGTTCAGCGATGGTCGCATGGGCAGAATCGCCAAAATACATCTTGTCGCCGTTGCCTTCGTAAAAGTGCGGCTTAATCATGGCGTGCCAAGCGCGCGCCAGGGCGCCGATATTCTCTGCGTTGTAATAATTTCGAATGATCAAATCCAGATAAGCCATATAGGTCTGGCGATACTCTTCAACCTGGAAGACCTTGGTGAACAGGGGTCGGTACTGCAGCGGGCCGATGCTCTGCTCCTGCCCAAAGATGGGGAAGTCGTACTCGCCGCCAAACATGCCCCAGGAATTGCCCATATCCCAGGATATCCATTCGAACTTGTCGGTGCCAGGGTTGTTGTAAATATAGTAATTGTTGCCCGTGTCTGGATACTGGTCAAAGTTCAGGTTTAAGAAGATCACCGCCAAATAACGCAAGAAGCCATCCACATTGAACACAGTCTCCAAATTGGTCGCAAAATCCTCGGGAGTCTCATATTCCACCCCATCGATTACATAACACAGATTGATAATATCGGCGTAATCCGCCTGCTCGGGATCCTTGTACATCAGCGCATAGGCCAGCTCGCCGCGCGGCTTGGGGTAATCTTCGATATCCTCTCCATAGTAGGCTAGGTCAGCAGCGCCCTCTTCGAACCAGGCATCAGCTTTGTATAGATTACCGCCGTCATTCTCGCGCCCGAAGCGGTTGCCCAAATATTTACGATCTGGCCGCTCGACCATGGTATAGACTCCGATGAAATCAGCTGGCTTTGCATCGTCAGTGATGTCCACCCACAACTCGACAAAGGCCGCAAACCCACCCGGCACACCGGCAAACTGCATCATGCCGTAGGCCATCTTCTCGCGCAGCATTGAAGGATCGCCAAAATTGTTATGGAAGATCAGCATCTTAAGATTACGGTATTCCTGCTCAGGGATATAGGCGTTGAAATCCAGTTTGAACGGCTTTTTATCCCCCGGGAACCATAGCGTGCTGTTACCCTTGGGGCTGATGCCTACTTGCTCTATTCGTTCACCAAATACCACCGCGTCGGCAGGAACCATGCGCTTTTCTTCCGGTGCAGCCATCATAGCATCCCAGTTGGCCTGAGTCAGCTCGACAGAAACCTTGCGCACCTGCGTCTGATCAAAGATCGTCCAATAATCGACATTGCTGGAGGCCGGATGCAGCACATGCACCATCACACTGGTTGTGGCTGTTGCACCTTGATCGTTAGTGACTCTGAGCGTGATGACGTAATCGCGTGGTTTGGTATAGATGTAGGAAGCATAGCCCCCATCATTGGTCGAATCCGACTCGAAAGAGCCATTGCCATCCAAATCCCACTCGTAGCGCACAATCTGGCCATTGGGATCATTGGAACCGAAAGCGCTGAAATAGACCTGCAGGGGAGCCCAGCCCCGGTTAGGCATGGCATAGGCGAAAACCTGGATGTTCGTATCGACCTCAGGGTTGGCAGCCGGCATCGACGATGCGCTTAATCCTATGGTAACCCAAACCAGAGCACCCACTGCGAAAAGGGCAATGATGGCTACCTCGGAGATGCGCACTATGTCACGGTCTTGCCAGGCTGGTTTCATCGAATCGATTCCGGCTATGGGGTTCTTACTCATGCATCATTATAGCCGAAGAATCGCAAATCAAATTGACCCATAATCTGGATTTCACTATAATTTTGTCAGACAATCTATCAAGAGCCCTACAGAGGAGAACAAAATGGATACCATTCAATGGATAGATAACAATCAGGAATTCTTCACTAACTTGAGCGATCAGATCTGGAATTTTGCTGAAACGGGTTATCAGGAAGTTAAATCCGCGCAGTTGCTTGCTGATGCTCTCGAAGATGCCGAATTCGAAATAGAGCATGGCATTGCTGAGATTCCCACAGCGTTCGTAGCCAGCTATGGAAAAGGCACACCTGTGATCGCCATCTTGGGCGAATATGACGCTCTGCCCGGACTCAGCCAGGAAGTGACAACTCAGCGTCAACCCATCGAAGATGGCGGGAACGGACATGGCTGTGGCCATAATCTGCTGGGCGTTGGCGCTCTTGCTGCTACGATGGGGGTCAAAGAAGCCATCGATGCCGGCGAGGCCCAGGGGACGATAAGTTACTACGGCTGCCCGGCGGAAGAGAACGGCTCAGGCAAAGCATTCATGGCCAAGGCCGGTGCCTTTGACGATGTTGACCTCAGCCTGACCTGGCACCCCGGGATGATAAATGGCAGTATCTCTGTAAATCTGCTATCAAATATGAAGGTGAAGTTTAAATTTCATGGACGCGCTTCCCACGCTGCATCCGACCCCCATAATGGTCGCAGCGCGCTGGATGCTGTCGAGTTGATGAATGTCGGTGTGAACTACCTGCGCGAGCACATCATCACAGAAGCTAGAGTTCATTATGTTATTACAAATGGTGGAGGTCTTGCTCCAAATGTCGTCCCGCCTTACGCTGAATCGCTGTATATTATCCGCGCACCACGGCCCGATCAACTCAAACCCATTTATGAGCGCATAGTAAATGTCGCCAAAGGGGCAGCAATTATGACGGACACAGAAATGGAAAGCGATGTGATCTCGGGCGCATCCAACCTAGTATTCAACGATACCATCGTCGATGTGCTCCACGAGAAAATGGACGAAGTTGGCGCGCCTGGCTTCACAAATGAAGAAAGGCAATTCGCCCGAAAGCTTTCTTCAACCTTCCCAAAAGGAGATGGCATTATGGGGCAATTTGCAAAACTACTGGGCCCCAACGTCAACCAGTTGCTGTTGGCCGCGAAAGAATCGTTACTTTTTGAAGGAGTCTTGCCTGCGTTCAAGAAAGACATGGCCTGGCCGGGATCTACCGACGTCGGCGATGTCAGTTGGGTCACCCCCACTGGGCAGATCATGACTACTTGCCATGCCTTCGGTACCCCAGGTCATTCGTGGCAGTTAACCGCTCAGAGTGGCATGAGCATCGGACACAAAGGCATGCTGTACGCCGGAAAGATTTTGGCGCTGACTGCGATAGAGTTCATGCAGGATGCAGATCTTCTCGACAAAGCAAAATCTGAATTCGCAGATCGGCTCAGTGCTACCCCGTTCGTGCCGCTGATCCCCGAAGGAGTCAAACCGCCGCTCAATCTTTGATCAAAGTCTACTGAATAAATAAACGCTGCTACGAGGTGTATTACCTGTAGCAGCGTTTTATCGAAAACGATATTAATTCTCCATTTCGAAGGTGACTGACACCTGAGCCCTGACGCTGATCTGGCCGGGGGCCGCACTGCCATCACTCGTCCAACCAGAACTGCCGACTTCCTGGACTACGTTCTGGGCTACCGATCCACTACTCCAGTAACCCCACCATGAACTGTACCAGGAATACCAGCCAACATGGTTCTCATTGATGCTGGTGGCATCGCCAATTTTCAGCCCCAATTCGCCTGTCAGGGCTTCTGCTTTTTCTTTAGCGGCTCGAACGGCTAGCGCGCGTGCTTGATCTTTGTATTTTCTTAATTCCGTAGTGCGAAACTCTATGCCATGCACATTCGTGATGCCTGCATCGAGGGTGCTGGTGAGCAGATCTTCGAATTTGTTGACCTCCCTCAGCGTGATAACGATAGTTTTGCGAACGACGAAATCATCACTGTCCCCGCAGCAATAATAACCCTGATCGATATAGACGTAGTCTGTTTGGATGTGTCGCGAGGGGATACCATAGGATTCTGCTAACTTGAGAACTCTCTCGATAATTTGATCATTCTGTCTTTTAGCGACATACAGATTCCTGTCAGATGTCTCAACTCCCAGGTTGAATATCACTTCGTCAGGCACAACACGTACTTCGGCATCACCAGTGACGTTGATATGACGCGAACTCCCCGAGGATTGGGCGCTACTCGCAAGTGCTGGCTGGCTCCCCGCCCTGGGGGAAAACCAAATTCCTAAGAAGATTACTATGGTGAGGAATAGATGAGTTTTGTCTTTCATGGCCTGTTCCTTTCATTGTCTGATAATTTGCATCCATGCTAGCAAATTTCGATGTCAGCCCTGTGACAGAACAGGCACTTTTTTAGGTTTCTTACTTACAGCACATCGAGATCGAGGGTTTGTTACTTTTTCAATTCTGTTGACGACTAAATGTATGAAGCAATCAAAAATTATTCACAAGGAGCAAAAAAATGAAGAACTCCAAGGCAGTTTATCTCGCGGTACTCGTATCCCTGATCGTTAGCGCTATTGCCCCAGCAGCCGTATTGGCGGGTGGTTGGCACACCAATGTTGAAATTACAGACGTTTACCCCGGACGGCAGCCTCACGGTCAGTTCTGGTTCCGTATCACCAACCACGGCCCTGGTAACATGGTCAATGTGCAAGTGAGAGTCAATTGCGTTGCTGACAGGCTCGACAAGAACACGGGCGTCTGGTCATTGGGCGACTCGAGAACGGTAACCAACATGGTGACACTGCAGCCTGGCCAAACCCAAGCTTTCCCAAGTGGCTTATCCCTAGACTCCAACACCTTCAGCTACAATGTAGCCTGCACTGTCCAATCAGCTCACTGGGAAACTGGTGGACCCAACTACTACGTCGAATTTGTTCCCTAAATTCGGAAAGGATCGCTGATGAAAGAAGCCCTGCCTGCAAGGTGGGGTTTCACTTTTTAACCAGCAACTATTGCTTTGGAGTTCTATCTACACAATCGGCAGTGTGAAACTGGCTACTGTACCTTCCCCCTCCTGGCTCTCCAACCAAAAAATACCCCCATGAGCTTCGACCAAGGATTTGACTATGGCTAGACCCAATCCGCTGCCCCCTTGCGACCGAGATCGAGCATCATCAGTGCGGAAAAAACGCTGTCCAATTTTTGGTAGATCTTGTGCCAGGATCCCTGTGCCTTCATCATGGACTTGCACCTGCACAAACTGATCGTCTTTAATGTCAACACCAACAATGATGGTGCCCCTGGATGGAGAATATTTACAGGCGTTATCTAAAAGATTGATCAAAACCTGCTCGATACGGTCAGGGTCAGCCCAGACCAAGGGTGCCTCTGAGTGTACTTTGGTACTTATGCTCAAGCCCTTAGATTCTGCAAGATGCTGGAAATTAGTCACAATCGAATGGATCAACTCCCCAAGATCTAGAGATTCACACTGCAAATTCAACGCCTGTGAATCAATTTGGGAAAGTAGCAGCAAATCATTGACCAAACGGACGAGACGATCAGTTTCGGTATCTATTGTCTCAAGAAAATCGTCCCGCACTTCATGATCATCAACCGCACCACCACGTAATGTCTCAACCATACCTTTGATCGAGGTCAGTGGGGTTCGCAATTCATGTGAGACATTGGCAACAAAATCTACCTGCATCTTGCGCGCAGCCTGCAGTCTCGCTGTCATATCATCGAAAGCTCTACCCAAAGTGCCCAACTCATCACGCGATCGTATATGTAGCTGCTGGTCAAAATAACCCTGAGCAATAGTGCTGGCAGCTGCAGTCAAACGTCCCAATGGACGCGTGATTGCTCCAGAAAACATCAACCCCACGATAGCTGAAAATACAACGGCAATCGCGGTAGAGATCCAGAGGCGGGTCCGTAGATCCCCGAGCACTCTGATCACATCACGCATTGGCTGGCTTAAATAGATCACGCCAACAAGATTTTTATTGACAAAGGCCGGCATGGCCAAATACATAACCGAATCTTTTCCCGCTCCATCCACCCAACTAGCATACTCCCCTGCCATGGCCAAAGCAACGACGGGGTCGGAGGAGAAATCCTTATCAAGATCCGATTTCCAAGAATCCATCAGAACCAACCCCTGCGTGTCCAGAATACGGATGCGCGTCTCGAGTTGGGCTCCTAGCTGCAAGGACGCGTCGGCTAGATCGTTCGAATCGAATTGTTCCGCACCAGAAAGAGGAAAATCAACATTTTCAGTTTGCAGAGATAGGTTACTGACTTGCTGCTGCTGGATCGCATTGGAGAGGGAAGATTGGGCTTCGATTACAGGTCCTGCAAGAATTACTTCCGGGATCAAAGCTTGAGCCGTGATGCGCGCCTGGGCAATCAGGCTATCTTCAGTAGCCTGAGCAAAATAATCCTCTAAAAATGAGAGCAATAAGATCCCCGACAAGCTCATCGCCAGGACGATCACCACCAAGTGGCTAAATGTCAAACGGATGCGAATACTGGAGAACATAGATTTACAGCCTACCAAATAAATTTATACCCCACACCTCGGACAGTCTTGATGATCTCTCTCTGAGGAGCAGCCTGGCGGAGTTTAGCCCGCAGACGTTTGACTGCCGCATCAACCGCGCGCAAATCGCCGTGATAATCATACCCCCAGACTTCCTCCAATAATCTCTCCCTGCTGAAAACATGGTTTATGTGTCGCGCCAGTTGAAGCAATAGATCAAACTCGAGCGCGGATAATTCTAAAGAGACCTCACCCAATTGGGCTTCTCGAGAAATGGTCTTTACAAGCAATTCCCCAACCCTGAGCACATCGGCAGGCTCTGCAGCTGGGTGAGCGGCTGCGCGCCGGAGCACATTTTTAACCCGGGCCAGCAACTCACGAACGCTAAAGGGCTTGACCAGGTAGTCATCGGCGCCCAATTCTAACCCTACTACTCGATCTACCTCGGTCCCCAGGGCAGTGAGCATGATAATGGGCACCTGGCGCTCACTACGCAAGATACGGCATACATCGAATCCATCCAGTCTTGGCAGCATTAGATCGAGGATCACCAGATCGGGAAGCTCCCTACGAGCTTGTTCCAGGGCTTCTTCGCCATCTCGGGCAACCACTACCTGATAGTGGGCCTGCTTTAGATTGTAGGATAAAACATCGATTATCGGGGCTTCATCATCAACGATCAAGATTTTTGGAGACTTTGTAGACATATGTAGACTCCAGAAATTTCGTTCCAAACTACACGTCAGATAAACTAATTGTAATCCGAAGTAACTACCCTGGCAAAATGTTTGGGGGCAAAAGGATGACAATTATGTGACAATAGGAGCAAAATATGAAAGTATTCATCCCAAATTTGGTGGTATAAAGGGTGTGAAACAAAGGAGTTACAGATGAAACCTTGGTCGGCTACTCGCCCATTCTTGGTCCTTGTTCTAACTTCTATTGCACTGGCCTGTTCCTTTACCCGTCTTTTAGGAAACACAGTTACGACTGAAACAGATTCTGTGGAAAAGCCGAAAACAATTTCCGCAGAATCTGTTTCATCCTCCACCCCACCGATCCATATCAGCATCGTCACCCATAACGAGGAGCCACGCAGCGGTCTGTATCCAGATTACGTCAACGATGAAGCTGCCTTCTGGGAGCATCGCACGGCATTGGTGAATCTTGTGAGCATGCTAAAGGCCAATGATGTGATGTACAATTACCAGTCCGACTGGAACTTCCTATTGGCTGCTGGGATGTATGATACGGGAACTCCCGAGACCGGGGGGCAAAATTTTCTGCGCCATATCAAGAAATTGGGCTTCGAGGTCGATCCTCACGCGCACGAAAGCCAGTACAGCTATGCCGATGTGGCCTATTTGATCCAGGAATTGGGCGTAACACCATCCAATCTCACGGGGGGCTTCATCGCTTCGCCACCAGCTGACTCCAAGCTGGAATACCTCTGGCATCCCATCCAAGGTCGCCAATACCCCGCCTTTACCTGGCAAGCCGAAATTCTGTGGGGTGGTGCAACGAGCCTGCACATAGACGAGGAATCTTTGTGGGTATCTGGGATTTGGAAACCCAAAGATAATGAACACTTCACCGAACATTCCGATGGTGCCCCATTACCCCACATTGGCGGCTGCGGCCGCAGTTGTGAGCAACTTATACAGTTGCAACAGAGCGGCGAACTAGATCCCGAAAAGATCTACACCTGCACCCTCTTCTACCCCCAACATCGCCTGCCCCTAGATGGTTACATCGAGGATGCCGAAAGGGAAATCCAATACCTTAATGCCAGTGGCAAGGTTCGCTGGGTTGGTTTGGCAGAAGTGATCAAAATTTGGGAGAGGCAATACAACTCCGAACCAAATATCTTCTCATGTGATTGGTAAATGCAGAAAAAAGAAACGAGCAGAGCCTAGCTCTGTTCGTTTCTTTTTTACTTATTTTTCGTTGGTATCGTTGATTGTGAACGAAGTGAAATGGTAGACGATCTTGCCGTCGAGCAACCCAATCGTGTCATCCCCATCCTCGACTTTCAATTCATTGATGGGATCCAAATAGCGGGCGCGGATCCCCAGGTGATTGGATACCGCTCGTTCACTGCCATCGCTGGGGGAGTTGATCACCTTGGGAACGCCATAGTCGTCAACGGCCAGCGTGCTCGACCCACCCCCATCCATGCAAATACCTTTGTGGACGCCCATTTCAAGGTTCAAGCTGGCCAATTCTCTCAAAGTCAAGGCTGCCCTGGGGGCACTGGCCGGACCTTCGGCTACAATCAGAATCAAGCGATTATCAGCAGTCACGCCCATCGAGGTGCGCGGCGCCAAATTCACACAATACACCTCTGGCTTCTTGCAATCCTTGAGCTTTTGATTCATATCCCCGCTACGCACCAGGGTATGGGAGCCAGAGATAGCATCCCACAAGGCAGGTGGCCGCGGCCCATTCACCCAAACCTGGTTGCTCGGTGATATGTATGTGGTTGGCTCCGCCGAAGGCCCTGAATACTCCAGCCCCTCGGAGACAGCCAGTCCTTTAGGATTGGTCCAGCTTGTCCATTCGTCACCATTGATCGCCAATTGTAGTCCATAGCCGGCCATATACTGTGAGGTGGTATTTCCCAGGCCAATGGGCGGCGTCACCAGCAGGTCAACGGCTGGATCATTCAAGTCAATACTGACGATATACGCTGTATGCTCTCGAGGCTGTGAGCGAACGATCTTTTTATAGAAAACGTTTCTAAATATCTCTTGCGCCCCTGGAATTGGAGGTGTGGAGCCAGAACTCTCACTCCCATTCCCTGGTTCCAAGATACTCTTATGCTCTTTCGCGTTCCAGCGGATGCGGCGGAAATTGCCCGAACCCGAAATATCCATCAGCAGGAAATCTACCTCCGGTAGCATTTCGCTAAATAATAACTGATACCAGGCCCGGATCTGTTCCTCGCCGGAGATCGAGCGAGATGCTGTGACCAGAACGCTGCGAGGGGAGTATAAGGCGATCACTCGCTCTGGGTCTTTGGAATTCAACGCTTCGAAATACCGCTGGACAATGTCACTTTCTGCAGCGGTACCTTGCGGGGGTTGATTCTGAATATCACCCATAGTATTCCTCCTGGTCGAACTTTGGCACTAATCTACATTCTATCCCGGATGGAAAATTTAATCCATCCAACTGTCACTACCATAACCTTACTAAAGGCTTATTGACACATGGACAAAAATACACAACAATTATTGTGAAACATACTATTTTCAGAGATTCACACATGGAAGAATTCAAAGTTAAATTCAGTATTCAAGATCATGGACTCATACGGCAAGGCTTAGCCGGTATATATTATTTATTGCATAGAGATGAAATTGTTTTCATCGGAGAAGATAAATATATCAGCCGTCAGGTACAAAAGCATATCAAAAAAGGCTCGATCCAATTCGACGCTATAGGAATCACCCCTATCAAAAACCAGAAAAAGCGCCGTACTCTCACCAAAGCCTTAATCAATCGGCACCAGCCGAAATTCAACAAGATCAAGAAACATAAATCTACTCCCCCCAAGGGACATGACAAACCTCCCAGCGAGCCCCCCAAAAAGGTGTCCCAACCTAAGAGCAAGAAGGAAGCGATCCAGGTCCCCAGCCAAAACGGCTCAGTGATTTTATCCCAACCCACTGCAGACATGGTTCAATGGTTAAGAGATCGTGGTCTGGGAACAGATACTGATATCATTCAAGAAGCCGTCGAACGCTTGTATCATGAGAAAATTGAGGCTGAGGAAGACACGCAACCTACGTTTATCACTAACGATCAAGACCTGCTGGAAGAAAGCGAGCCTACAATCATCTCTGATGAAGCTCGCGATGCCCTGATCGCCTGGACGCAAAAGCTCAATCAAGAAGCCTTCTCAGAGATGGAAATAACGCCGACCGAGGCGCAGCCCGCTCAAGCAACTGAACACGACCAGCTTGACCCGCTCGACTTTTTGGCACAATTGGATACTGAGGCAAGTGCAGATCAGGTTCAACAGGAAGAGGAAGATAGCAGCGATCTCCCTGAATGGCTGACTAACCTAACCGATGAAACTTTATTTGGGGATATTCCAATTGAGCAAAATAATCTCGAACAGATCGGGAACAATGCATTCTCACAGGCCAGTGTTAATGAATCGCTTCCCGATTGGGCAACCGAATCAATCCAACCCACTCTTGAGTCCCCACATGGGTCTTCGCCAATCCCCACTGAACCCAATCAACCTACTCCTGATTGGGAAATGGCTTCAACCCCACAAGGCTCTCAAACGCCCGCATTTAATGCCCTGAATCTAGACGAAGACGATCAGAAATTACCCAGTTGGGAAACAGAAGCAACCTCTCCCCAAAACCAGCTGCCTACGGAAACTCCCCCCAAAAAGGAAGCTGCAGAGCAAGAAATCCCTGATTGGTTAAGCGATATTGATATAAGCAAACCTCGGGGAAAATCAGCCTCCCCCTTCACATAATTGGAAACTCAATCGATATCACTTGGGTTCTTTAGGAATTTCCATAAAAGACCCCCTTATTTGGAGTCAGCCACGCCAATACCTGAAGAATCGGAACTTAGGTTGGCTGACTCTTAAGAAAATCGATCAATCGCAGTAGAGTATCCTTTTGCACTTTTATTTCAGGTTTGGTATTAGGATCTGGAATGATTTCGACCTCTTTATCTTCATCATGCAATGAGATTTTTTCCAATTCCCTAAAGAAGGTATGAATTGAATTGGTAATCTCAACAAAATAATTCTGCGCCTCCTGGTCCCAACGTTCTTTGGAATGGGAATTCATCAATAAGATTCCTGAATTATCGAACGAGGAGAAGAATCCAGCCATCAAATGACCTGGAGATTTCAAACCCAAGGCCTTTCCGATATTATGAAGATCGGGCGATTTACTGCTGGCTTGCAGACGGAGTGATTTCGATTTGCGAGAGGATGAAGTCAACAGGGGAACATCTTTTTCGTGCAAATTTATATCCGCGATCTTTTTTTGCAGATGACGGTCATAGCCACCCTCCAGGAAAAATCCACGATCTAAAGTATGCACGATACGAAAACAGAGATCTGTTTTCATAATCTCCCCGACGATGCGTGTCACTAATTGTTCAATCTCCCCAGGGAAAAACTCTTCAAATAAAGCTTTGATATGCTGGAATTCTAATGGTTCGATACGATAGGGTCCGGAATCGCCTTCGATCATCGTGGACTCCTCTTTGATCACTGGTTTGAGTTCCCGCTGAGCTTCCCAACGGCGAGATAAGCTGTACAACAATGGGAAAACCGCGATTTGAAGAAGTCGCACACTACCGGGAAAATATCCTTCCGAATTGGGAAAAACGATATGCAAGAGATGACCAAGCAACAACATTACCAGCATCCCCAACCCAATCCCATGATTGATAGGAGTGCGAATCACCAATAGAACGATCCCGACGATTATCAGTCCCGCGCAATATAAATTCCAGGCGTCATCCAAAAAACTTTGGTTGAAGCTCAGGTCAAGATCGACGCCCATCCACCAGCCTCCACTCACAATAGCCAAGATTACACTCAACATTCCCACAACAACAGCCGTCGCGTCACCAACCTTTGAGCGCTGAGGGAAGACCCAAAGCCAGATGATGAACAATGAGCTCAGGCTAGTAGTCAACCAATCCAGGACCGGCAGCAAAGCTCCAGCATAAATTGAGATCGGGGGGACAATGATCGAATAAACGAATACGATAAAGCGAATCCCCAATAGAGCACCCAACCCAATGAGGGTGCGCGAGTAAATAGAACTCTGTGACTTCCTTTGCGATGAGATTGTAGAAATCAGCGCGTTAAGCACTGAGAAACTGACAATGATGTGATAGACGATGTTCCCAGGAAATTCTGTTAGCGCCGAATAGATCTGTTGGATGTTGGCACCCATATTATTATCCTACTTTAATTAAGTATAGATAATTTTGCAATGTAATGCTATGTTACTTTAGTTCTATCTAACAGTGGCGAATGGCGAAATCGAAACGATGTGAAATGATATACTATCTCCTCTTCCATCAATCCAAAGCTGTCATTCCCATTCTCGATGATCAATTCCTTGGCAAGGGCCGCCCGAATACCCAGGTGATTCGATACCACGCGTTCTTTTCCATCACTGGGTGAATTGACCACTATGGGGTTGCCCTGATCATTTATTGTCATTGTACTGGACCCCCCACCGTCCAGACTGATAGCATTTTGGACGCCCAATTCCACGTTCAGGCTGGCTAATTCTTTCAAGGTCAACGCATCCCGCAGGGAATCTTGCAACCCCTGGGCAACGATCAAGATCAACTTGTTATCCTGGGTCAATCCCAGCGATGAACGCGGTGCTAAATTCTTACAATAAACTTCCGGCTTGGCACACGTGCTCAACTTACGGTTCACTTCCCCGTTCCTGACCAGGGTGTGCGAACCAGAAATTGCATCCCAAATTATAGCAGGGGGAGGTCCCCCAACTTGTACCTGATTGCTCGCCGAGATGTAGACCGACGGCTCGAAAGAGGGTGCTGAATACTGCACTCCCCGGGAGACTGCCAACCCCTTTGGATTTCGCCAGCTTATCCATTCATCCCCATTTACTGCCATTTGTAGGCCGTGATGGATCAAGAAATCTGAAGTGGTTATCCCTAAGCTTTCGGGAGGAGTCACCATCAGGTCGATATCGGGATCAGATAAGTTGACACTCAAGAGAAAAGCAGTGTGAACTCGCGGTTTCGTGCGCGCCAGCTTCTTATAGGATACACCCTGGAAGATCTGCGTTGCCCCTGCCCAAAGCCCACCACGCGCGACCTTGAACAGCCCAGGATCGAAGACTCTCTGCTTTTGTCCCTGGGCAATCCAACCCATGCTGCGAATATTTCCGTCGCCATTCTGACTGGTCTTGATGAAGTTAGCCTCTGCTGGTAACTGAGAAAACAGGTTCTCAAACCAGGTTTTAATCTTTTTGCGGCCAAAGACCGTGCGTGATGCAGTGACCAGCGTGCTGCGTGGTCGGTACAATTCAATTATTTGGCCAGGATCCCTGGTGTTCAAGGCAGCGATATAGCGATCGAGGAAACCCAATGCATTTCCACGAGAGGGACCATCAATGGCAAGGAATTCAATCTCACTGCAGGGATTGCACTGGGTGCTGCTTTTTGATTCATTGATTTCATTCTCAAGGAAAGACACAAATATATTGGATGCAATTTTCGAGCCACTCAAGGCTCTCAAGAAATCTACCGTCTTCCACGGAATTCCCAGTGAGACCTTTCACAGGGTCTTTAGGAAATCCCGGGGTGATCCCCCAGATTTTGGGGTAGTCCCACGGCGATTCCCAAAATCCCCTGTCACATATTCCATCTTTGACGTAGTTTTATTGTATAATTGATTCGACGAGGCACAAAATAGGAGGGTGCTTTGGCTCAGTTACGAAAGTTGAAACAAAGTAGAGCCCAATCTGGCAGAAACAAACATGTCAGAATCATCTACCGTTGTGCCCTCATCCTGGGATTATTGCTCGCTTTCACCGGCCCTTTCGCCAGCATTGTTTACGCAGCTGATGATCCAGAGACGTTGCCTGAAGCCACCCCATCTGAATCTACGACGGAAGTTATCACCTCCTCTATTGACACTGTTGATTTAGTTCCTGAGAAAGAGACTAGCGATCCTGTGGCCGAAGAGGAAGCTGAGGCAGAAACGGAAAAAGAGACTGGCGATACTATAACAACAGATTTGGCCGAAAGCAGTGAGGCCGAAAACCCTGAGGCCAAAACTCCACACGTTGAGCCAGCAACCGATACCCCAGTTGAAACTCAGACAACCCAAATCACTGATTCATCCCTCGAAGATGAGATCTCCGAGGATGTGGTCTCCAAGAATCCTCTTCCAATAGATTCCCAGGAGGCGGTGCCTGCTGAGGTTGATCTTTCGGATGCTGAGAAATCTGAAGCTACGTCGATAGAATCCACTTCTAATGAGTCCGAAATTACTACTGAAGGTACAAATCAAATATCGTCAATCGACAATCCGCCATCCGCCACTGGCGTGCCAGATCCCTACTTCTTCGTCAAAGGAGATAAACACAGCTTCCTGCCC
Source organism: uncultured Anaerolineales bacterium (assembly GCA_964458115.1). GTDB lineage: Bacteria > Chloroflexota > Anaerolineae > Anaerolineales > UBA11858 > NIOZ-UU35. The sequence goes on from CAYWIC010000046.1 coordinate 23,103, forward strand.
GAGGGCGGCGACTGTACGGGTGTAGACAACTGTCAGGTTTCCAGCACCCCCATCCAGGACGCGCTGGATGCCGTTTCACGTGGGCTAAATCCCGATAACAACACCATTTTCATCGAAGGCGGCACCTACACCGAAGATGTCACCATCAATAATCTGAGCGACCTAACCCTTCAGGGTGCTGCGGATGGAGATCCATCAACCCTTTCTGGTGCGCTGAGCCTTACCGACTCACAAAACATCATTTTGCGAGAATTCGTCTTCCAAGAGATCATCCAGGTCAGCGACTCTGTAGACATAACCATTCGTGGCACTGAAGGGGATGATGAGATCGATGTTGCACTCGAAGGTACAGTAGACAATCTAAGCGTAGAGGGAGGAGGCGGGAGCGATAGTATTACGATTCACCAGGGCGCAGAGGACAGCGATGTCATTGTTGCGGGAGGTGACGGAGATGATACTCTCGCGATTGACTTTGGGGGAGAGTCGCATGATCACACCGGTGAAGTGGAATATGACGGCGGGGATGATTTCGATGAACTGGAAGTGCGCAATGGCCAGTTCGATACCACCACGCATCAGGCCGTTGACCCCAGTTCGGGCACGATGCTATTTGATAGCTATAAAGTGAAGTATGCTAATATCGAGCCGATTAATTCTACAATCACCGCTGCCGATGTTGTCCTGGATTTCAACACCAATGCTGAAACCATTACAATTAGCGACGCCAGCAAAGGGCAAACCACAGTAGATTCAGATGGGTCCGAAAGCGTAACCTTCAACAACCCCACAAAGAGCCTGATTATCAATGCCGGAGATGGGGGCGATGTGATGGACCTCCAAGGGCTTGGCACAGGATTCTCGGCATCACTGACCATCGATGGGCAAGGCGGTTACGACACATTCAATCTGACGGACGCGATCAACATATCGGGTGCGTTGCAGGTCAACAGCGAAGTGATCAATATCAACCATAATCTCACCATCGATGGCACGATCACCCTTTCCGCACAGGACGGCGTGACCTTGAATGGCGCCACCATCGTGAACGAAAACGTGGACGCAAGCGCAATCATCATCGATGCCGATTCGGATGACGATGGCATCGGCACCTTTTCGCAAGACAGTAATTCCAAGATGGATACTGTCTTCTATCAACATGATGGAGCGCAAAAACGTGACGTCGCCGATGGCGGGGATGTCACCATCACTGCTGCAGATGTTGATCTGGATGGCAGTCTCGAGGCATTCAACCTTAAGTTGATCCCAAGCACGAACAAAGTCAACATAGGGTTTGGAGATAATATTGGAGGCTTTACTACTGCATTCAATCTGAGTACAGCAGAGTTAACCACAAATATCGATGTCAAAGACATGCTGTCTGTTGGCTGTGCAGACACCCCATCGGCAAACTGCACAGGCGTAATTGAAATCCGCACCGTTGATCTAACCAACGAGGATTATGCGCTCAAGCTTTGTGGGGGGCCAATAAAGTTTCTCGGAAAGTTGTCCTTCCGTGGTGGTGGTCTAGCCATCATTTCCAGCGATACCATCATGGACGATACCCCAGCTTTAGAAGACATCACATCAGAACGTATTGAGGATTGCAATAGGGATGATTCATCGTGTCAGACTGGAGTTTATGGATTCGGACTGCAGCTAAGCAGTGCCAATGGCGTTGGTACTCAGCAGCAACGCATTCGAGTAAAAACATGGTGGGCGGGTGATAAAACCAGGAACACTGAAGCAAACCTCAGTGGAGGCGCATCTACATCAGGTGGCTTTTTCGTCCAAAATAAGGGAGCGGTCAATATCGAAAACGATTGGGGAGCATTCGGTGATGGCTCAAGGAAGAAGAAAATCTTCGATAATCAACCAGAAGATACAGGCGTCTTTGTTCAGCAAGGCGATATCTTCATCGGTGCCACAAGCCCACTGCGGGTCAGCAAAGCCATCCGCATCGGCGTAGGTGGAGATATCAACCTGACGGCAGGTAATAATACTCGCCCCAATTATCCTTCCGATGATGTAGAAATTGCAGCCGTTGTGGAAGTCTGCCAGGGAGTTCAAAACTGTCAGGGTACGGTCACCGTCAATGCAGGCCAAGAAATCAGGGGAGCCAATCTGGTATCAGCACCTGGGGTGATCCTCAATCCCTGTCTAGAGGGGGGCTGTGATGCGGGTGCAGGCAACCTCCTGGGAGCAAACCGAAGAGTTCCTGGTGGTGGAACAGTGAATGCGCTCGCGGCGTTATCCGGTGGCTCAGGAATGCCCGGAGGCACTGGCATACCAATAACCGGCCCTACCCCATCTGTGCTCACGGTGACCAGTGGTGTGCCAATTTCCTTGCTGAACACTGCTTCGATTAACGGGGCAGTCAATTTGCAGCTACCAGGGGGTGGGGGCGCGACCTTCCGCGCTGGCATTGATGCCACAGTCACGATGGCTGCTGGCCCGGATGTCGTACTCCCTGATCAGCTACCTGAAGGGATCGAAGCACTGGAAACGCTTGAAATTGGCGTCGATACAGCCCTCACTCCAGAAGAACTGGGGGGCATCTTGCTATCCTTCGGGCTGCCATTAGATACGCCCGTCGAAGAGCTAGTCATCCTGCAATATATCGAGGGGGAAGGGTGGGTGGAAGTGCCCTTCGAAATTACCCCAGAGGGCGCTATCGAGGGTCTGGCTGAAACAGGCGGAGTCTTCGTCCTGGCCCAGAGTAACCCAGTCGAACCTTCCCCAGCGGCTTCCCCGGAACCAGGTCCCGCAGAAGCCAATACCGGCGGTAACGGCAGCGCGCAGTCGCCATTAAGCGGGAATACCAACCAGCCCGTCACCTTGGAACCCAGCCAGGGCAACCAGATCACGGTCACCGGCGGCGCGGGAGACGCTGTGACGGCTACGGCTGAAGATCCCGAAAATTTGCCTGGAGATCTACCAACCGGGTCGGCCTTTCTAAACTGCTTATCCGTTGATGTCAGCCAAGGGGGTAATGGGGTCAGTATCCTGCCCAACGGTGAGGGTATCGAGGTATCCTTTGACATGCCTGAGGGAGTCGCCCCTGAAGATGTGGTCATCCTATACTGGCTGGGTGTGCTCAATGGCGGCCAGGGGGGTTGGCAGCCGTTGACCCCCGAGATCACCCCCGACGGTCGCGTGATCATCCGGACGTTTTTCGGGGGGACTTTTGTCCTGGCCAATATTTCAGGATAAACTCTTTCCATCAACTTTATATAATTTTCAGAAAATTTCCGCAGAATTCATTTCGGGTACGTCATGGATTTTTTCATGACATACTACGGAAGTCTGAGCAAACGAATTGCTAAGTTCTTCTGTGAGAATGAAATTTACCGGCTCTTTGGGAAACGCCGTGGGACTATCCAGATTTAGGGTGACGAATCTCTTTGCATGGCATGGCAATGTTATAATGTCGCTCTCATTCAATCTGGCGATACTATTTGGGAGGTCATCCATCAACGCCATCTCATCCTCTCCCTTGTTCAACGTGCTGATGTTCTCGGTTTTTTGGGCATCGCAAATCTTTATCAGTAAACTTGCCTTCATCAGGGGAGCGCAAGTTATCCCCTACCAGTTGACGATCACGCTCATTGGTCTCGGCGCGCTATCTATGCTCATCATGCCCAAAGCGCGCTTCGAGTTCGCCAGCTTACTTAGAGAAAAACCCAAGACCTTCTGGAAACTCTATGCTGCAAATATGCTGCAATCTGGCGTAGGCAATATTCTGAGCATCATCGGGATTTCATTGACCGTGGCGATCAACGCTGGGTTTCTAGTCAAACTTTCTACAGTGACAACGATCCTGTTCGCCTGGCTCATTTTAGGAGAGAAACTTTCACCACTCAAGATCATCACCATGATCACCATGCTCGGAGGGGCCTATCTGCTGACTACGAAAGGCCAAACACTACTACCCCAAGCCGGCGATCTTCTAATTCTGATGGCATGTTTTTGCTGGTCTTTGGGGACCGCCTTCATCGCCAAAATTCTTAAAGCGGGTGCAATCAGCCCTGATGTGATCACGTACCAGAAACCCCTGGCTGGTCTTCCGATATTCTTGGGGTTAGCTGGCATCATTGGGTTATTTCCCAAACTGTTCAGCGAATTTGATAGCGCGCTGAAATGTTGCACATTCTCCCCGGAATTCCTTCCCTACGCCCTGGGGAGTGGCCTGGGCCTGGCCCTAACGTGGACATTTTTGCTGCGCACTTTGAATGTGACCACGGCATCCTATATGACCATGATGTCGATGCTGACGCCGGTGCTAGTCAGCTTCCTGGCGATCATTTTCCTGGGGGAGACGCTAACCTTGATTCAAATGATTGGTGTGGGGTTGATCCTGTTATCCGGTGTGACGGTCTATTTTAGCAATATCTCTCACTCGTAGTGGCTTGCAAAGTTCTTGGGATTCCCGTTTCCGTAGAGCTCAGTATCTGACTATCAGATAAACGTTCGGACATTTTTCATTACAAGACCCTTTTTATCTCAGCCAATTGTGAGATTGCCACGCTTCGCTCAAAATGACAGGCTCACCCTAAAAAAATTAAGTCTTGTTTTCAAAATTATTATCCCAACATGAGTCACTACTCGTTGACCCATGCTGAGTACTTCTTTATAATGCTCTGATCAAAAGGAGAAATACTATTGATCATGCAGAAATTTTTCCGTGCCCTGATTGCCGTCATCCTTCGATCTACAAGCAAAATCGAACCCATTGATTTCGAAAATATCCCCGCACAGGGCAGCTGTATCTTGGCCTCCAACCACCTAGGGAGATTAGATGCTTTATTGGTTTATCTGCTGGTCCCTCGTACGGATATCATCATGACCGTGGCAGAAAAATATCAAAAAGTGGGCTTCTTTCGTTGGGCAGCCAAACACCTGGATGCCATCTTCATCGACCGCTTCAATGCCGATATCAAATCTTTGCTCACGGTTCTCAAACGGTTGAAAAATGGCGAACTGTACGTTATCGCCCCCGAGGGAACACGCAGTAAAACCGAGGCCCTCATAGAAGGTCAACCTGGCACTGCCTATATTGCGGCCAAGACGGGCGCGCCTGTAATTCCTGTGGCCCTGACCGGGACCGAGGATCGCCTGGTTATGAATAATCTGCGCAAACTGCGCAGGTCGCCTGTCCGCGTTCGAGTTGGTAAGCCCTTTATTATTGCCCCTCTAGACCGCAGCAACCGCGATGCTGATCTTACAGCCAAGACCGATGAGATCATGTGCCAGATCGCGGCGCTCTTGCCGCCCAGCTATCACGGAGTCTATGCCGATCACCCCCGCATGAAGGAGTTGATCAGCAAAAAATAATTATATACCGCCATAAAGGGGTGGCGCGTTCCCACCCTTTTTGGCGGTGATAAATCTTACCTTTCGAGTTGCACTTCCCAACCACTCTCTAACACGAGTTTGATACCTTCCAGACGTTCGGCCAAACGCCAATTCAGGACCCGTTTGACATAGAACTCAAAGGGCTTGAAGAACCAGCGCATATTTACTGTCTCTCGTTGGATAAGGCGAATTCCATTGACCTCGGGGATAAATTGATATTCCAGATGCCCGCGCATCCCCGCCCCCCAAAACTTCTCTGCCAGATATTCCCAGGGCTCGAAGCGTGTGATCTCTGAGATGATCTCTCCCTTCGCGAAAGGCAGCATCTGCACGACTTCGCGGTAGCGCGTTCCCACACTGACAGGGCCAGTGCTCGTTTTCTCCAGGACCAACACCGGTGAATCCGCGTCCTGGGGATAGAGATCTTTATCCCTGAAGAAAGCAAAAACATCCGCTTGAGACCGCTTTATGAAGACAGCTAACTCAAAATACACGTGATATTCCTCAAGAACTAAGGTACATAGACCGGCAATTCCTGAACCAAATACCCGTTCCCCGATTCGATCACAGTAAACTCAAACTGCGATTGTGTCTGCTGACTGGCATCCGTCGAATCTTCGCAGCAAGCGCCGACAACCAATAATTCGCCATCAGCCTTGGTGAACTCGACCGTAAAGCGATACCCATGGGGCAATTCTTCTTCAGAAATAAATGTACTGATCTCAAGGCATACCAACCCATTCACCTGGCAACCTTGTTGGAAGAGAGTGGCATGGTCGCTAGAGACAACGCTCGGGTTCCACTCTTGCAACACATCGTAACTCCCACCGTAAAAATGAGATGCTTCGAAGTATCGTTCAGCATGCAGCAAATTGAAATACTGCACCAGAACTTGCCTGGCCAGCTCCAGATTTCCCTGTGGCACTTCAGCCACCCCACTCGGAGGCCCCGAACAGGATGCCAGGATCAATACAAAAGTAAAGATTACAAATTTGACAATTTTTCTGAATGCCACCATCGCTGCTCACCAATTCAATCACATTTTAGTTGTTAAATCTTGGCGGCCGAAGAGCAAAATTAAAAATATCATTATCATGGACCCAAGAGCTAGCAAGAATACAATTCCTCCTAGCGGATCTGCGTATCCATAATCCATCCAATTTCGCGGCAAACCAAATGATGGATCAGAGGGAAAGAGTTCTTCGAGCATACCCAGAGCATGATATGTAAAAGTCAAGCGGAACACATTCTTTATCCCAAACATGTCCAGCGGGGCCAACCCGCCTAATACGAAATCTCCACAAAAATAACCCAGGCCAGCGAGCATACCAATCCAGGCGCTGCGCCCCAGCACCAAAGCCAGCATCACCACGCTTACCGATACAAATCCCACCAGCCAGATCACACCTACCGCACCGATCAAGCGCAAGAATATATCCTGTCCAGCGGCCTCAAAGAGGGGTACATCGCTTAGGCGTGTATGCATAAACATAGATGACCAAAATGCACCCGCCATATAGCAGATGCCATTTACTGAGGTCACCAAAAGAGTCGCCATAACTTTGGAAAGAATGAATTGATAACGGGCAACACCTCGCGAGAGAATGGCGCCCACAACCCCAAGTTCATAATCGTTTCCTAAGGCCATCACCGAAACGATAACTGAGATCAAGGCCACAAAGAGTACCATATCGCCCCCAAACAGGAAATATGTTACTCGAGGGAATGTGGCATCACGTGGAGATATCCAGGCCATGTACAATTCCGCAAGTACAGGAATGACAAAAAGGAACCCCATCACAGCCCAGGTTATCGACTTGGCGCGGATCTTCAGCAATTCAACGCCCGTCAACCGCAGCAAGATGTTGAAATTCTCCACAGCATCACTCTTAGCTCGCATAGGTGACATCCCTTCGATGGAGAATCACGATCGCCCAACCCAAGAACACAACTGTATAGAATATTAGGAACCCAGCGGCGCGCCAGGGCGAATCTGGCAATAAATTTGCATCACGGATTTGGGCAGCAAACAGTGAGCCCCAACGAACAAATACATCTGCGTTGTATCCCAAAGAAATATTCAAGACTCGCGACTGGATTTCGAACAGCCGCAAGGGCGCTGGGATCTCTGCTCCGCTATTTTGGATTGAACTTAGCGGGATTAAAACCGCTGGCACAAACAACGCTGTCAGGCGCTCAAAGGCATGGATGGCAATATTCACACCGAGAGCCGGACCTGCATGACGTGCCAAAACCGCCCAAAATATAGATACGGCCACAAAAGGTAGGCAGCTAAACCACGCCCGCGGCAGGACTATCAATGCCTGACCCAGATTGATTAGGGTGATGGAATCACCCGATACGACTCCATGTATATACATCCCAACCACAGCAGCAAGAATCGCAATCAATAATAGCGCCAGGCCAACCGCGAACCATAAAGCCAGACATCTCATTAAAAGATAAGATGATCGCCGAATACCATGAGAGAGCACTGTGCGCAAAGTTCGCCGTGAAAAATCCTCGCCGATCATCACAGCTGAAAAGAGGATTACCAGAAACCAGCCGAAACCCAGGGATTGACGAAGAGCATACCCTATGAAATCCGGGTAACGCAATCCCTCACGTACTTCAGTAACTTCGTGCCTATCGAGTTGGCTTTGGATCTGTTCCAGCGGAGTCATTTCACTGAGTTGAGGCAGCTCAACCAATCTGGATTCAAGTTCATCCAGGCGATTTACTTTCGCTCTGATTTGAAAGCCCAGAATAAGAATCCAAAACGACAGCAGCACCCATGTAAGCCAGAATCGGCGAATTCGCAGCCATTCTGCGGAGATCATTCTAAGCATCATCGGTATCGCGGTCGCGGGAGTTATCAGTCAAACTCAGGAAAACGCTCTCTAGGCTGGAAATCACCGGGCGTACTTCAAACGGAAAAATTCCTTCCTTCGCCAGCACAGCTAACATCTCCGGGGCGCGTTCAGGGGGAGCCTGTATGCTCAACCAGCCGCCAGCCGTTTCGGCTGCATCGGCCGTAATTTCCCCCTCAACTCGGTAGACTTCACCCACCCAGTCTATTTTCGAAATTGCTTCTAAAGCCCTCTCAACATTGGCTATGCGCAACTCGATTCCATATGCCTGACTGAGCAACTCTGTCACGTCTCCCTGAGCGATCACGCGTCCCTGATTCAGAATCAGCACCCGGTCACAAACCTGCTCAACCTCGTGAAGCAAATGGCTCGAAAGAAAGACCGTCTTGCCCTCCTGCTCTGCCAATTGACGGAGAAAGCCACGCATCTCCTGCATCCCGGCAGGATCAAGTCCATTAGTTGGTTCATCTAATATCAAGAGCTGGGGGTCCCCTAATAAGGCTGAAGCCAATCCCAAACGCTGGCGCATACCCAATGAATAAGTTCCAACCTTATCGTCCTGGCGTTCATTCAGTCCCACTCTATCCAGAATGGCAGGAATCTGCCTCTCCGCATTGCTGCCAATGATGCGGGCAAAAATGCGCAAGTTATCAAACCCGGTCATGTAGGGATAGAAAGCCGGGGTCTCAACGATCGCCCCTACTCGCCGTAATGATGAAGTTAGATCGCTTTGAATGTTGAAACCCAACACTTCAGCGCTGCCCGATGACGGCCTGACCAATCCCAATAACATGGCAATGGTCGTGGTTTTGCCAGCCCCATTGGGACCTAGAAAACCAAAAACCTCCCCAACTCGGACATCGAAGCTGATTTTATCAACAGCCGTTATTGCCTTATAGCGCTTGGTCAGATCACATGTCTGAATTGCAATTCTGTTAGTCATCATCGCGACGATCACTCTCGGCAAGTTCTTTCAACATGCGATAGGCGTGCAGCGTTACCCATTTGGATGGCTGGCCGATCACCTCCAAGGGAATGAATTTGTTGACCCATTGTCCGCCCTTGGGATGTTTCTCACAAAGCCAGCGTCCACTTTGATCTTGTTTCGCCATGACCAGATCCAATCCTTCCTGGATACGCGCATCTTGGGGGTCGACATATGGTGCGATGAGTTGCAGCACCTCGAGGATGTCTGAATCCCAATAGATAGGAAAGCCGAACTGGGTCCAACGATCACTGATCTTTTCCTTTCCATAGCGGCTCAAGTTTGCATCTAAGAATAGCTCCACCGCTTTAAGCCGCGCAGATTCCACACGGGTATCCACCAAGTCCGAGGGCAAATCCCTAAAAGCGCGAAAGATATCGGCAGTCGCCCATAGACAGCCAAAGCGTTTGGCCTTCGAGGGACAGCACCACACCCCGTCCTCCTCCTGGGATTTCAAGATCCAATCCAAAAGCGCCTGTGCACGCGGGTCCTCACCATAACCGTACCAACACATCAACCGCAGCATCTCTGCACCGTGACAAGGCAGCTCCATGAATTTCCCCCTCCATTCGAAGCCGTAGACGCCATTAGCCTTCAAGCACCCAGCCATGCGATATTCGAGTGCTTTCTGCACCCCTCTATTCCCTCGGTAGCCCAGCCAAATTAAAAGCCACAACATTTTATTGGTGCCGAGGTGGGGACGCGGATCGGCGTTCCAATAACCCTCTGGGTGCTGTTTCTTGAATATTTTATGAATCGGCTCGGACTCGGAAATCACCTTGCTGGTCGCCAAAACTTCGTAGTCATCATCCGATTTTTCTAGCAACCAGCGCAGGGTGAAATAGCGCACATGGGGATTGGCATCTTCCAGTAACCATTCGGTAGAATCAGAATTGAGATGAGATTTCCAGTTGCTCATGGTGCCTCTCGAAACTCTCTGGCATCGAAGCGAAGCAATCCCATGGCAATCACTGACAAGATCAGAAGAGGGATGTGCATAACTCCCATCCACCAGAATCCT
>CAYWIC010000047.1:0-32968 GCA_964458115.1 uncultured Anaerolineales bacterium
ATCAAGCATTTTCCTTGTTGATCACGAACAATTCGCGACTTTGAGAAAGCCATGCGTTTTATGCACAGAAGGGTAGACAAAATCACCTCACTCATGTAAAATACGCCTTCGTCAAAATCAAAAGTACCATCCAAGTTTCGGAGGTTTGACTTGGCTAATATTAAGTCTGCAATTAAACGAAATCGACAAAACGAAAAACGGCGCATCCATAACCGGGTTTACCGCGGCAGTGCCCGCACTTATGTTCGGAAAGCACTTGATCTGATCGAAAGTGGCGATGTCGAGGCCTCTCGCGAGGCGACAATGACTGCTGTTAAGGCGCTAGATAAGGCTGCGCAAAAGGGTATCATTCATAAGAATAATGCCGCGCGTCGAAAGAGCCGCCTGATGAAGAAACTGGCTGCTCTCGAAAATTAGACCTGCAAAATAGATCGATCTCCAGGTTGTGAATCAGCGGGAGCTTGAAAATTAGCTCCCGCTTTTTGTGTTTCCTCACTCTGGGAATTACGTGCTTTTGAGCATGTTATAATCTCCACCCGCAGCGACCAACTTGAACTTGGTCTTGTAGCTCCTTTATCTTTGGTGATCTATGTTTGAAGCTGAACAACACTCCATCGGGACACTCATTCAAAAATATTGCTCCCAAAACGATATCCCAGCACCAAAAGAATTCCAATGGAACCCGATCCCATTTAGCGGCGATTGGGGTATATCGACTTCATTTTTCCAAGTTGCTGCGCAAGAAGCGCGTTCAGGGAAAAAGGTCAATGTGCCGGCGCGTGCCCAAGAGATCGCAGAAGGAGTTGCCTCTACTATTGGCACTCCGGAAGGTTTTAGCCGGGTAGAAGCGGTAAAGGGTTATCTCAACCTATATTTTTCTGCGAGCGACTTCAGCCGTCGCGTCATCGACCAAGTTCTGGAAAATGGGAACGAATTTGGCAAGGGAGCAGCAAAAACTGAACGCGTGATGGTGGAGTACGCCCAACCGAACACCCACCACTCTTTCCATATTGGACATTATCGAAATGCAATCCTGGGAGAGGTGTTAGCTCGCCTGGTTCAATTCGCCGGGTTCGAGACCATCCGGGCTTCTTATCCCGGGGACCTGGGATTAGGCGTCATCACTGTGCTGTGGATTTATGAGAAGTTCTACAAAGGGCAGGAACCTGAAGAAATCCACGAACGCGGACAATGGCTGTTGAACCTGTATGTAGAAGCCACCAACATGCTAACGCCCAAGGATGACGAAAGCCCAGAAGAAAAAGCTCAGCGAGAGACATATGATGCCGAGCGCCGTGAGATGTATCGCCAGTGGGACTCTGGGGATCCTTATCTGCGGAAATTGTGGTTAGAAACGCGCGAATGGAGTATGGATGAACTTCGCGATATCTTGAGTACGATGGATATCGATATCGATGTGTGGTTCTACGAAAGTGACGTTGACGAGCCTTCCAAAGCCATCGTCGAGGAGCTGATTGCCAAGGGGATTGCTGATGATGAACGGCCCGCTGGTGGACCTGTGATCGTCAAGATCGATGAGAAGTTAGGGCTAAAAAAGGAGAAATACCGCACCAATGTCATATTGCGCAATGATGGCACTACGCTGTACCTGACCAAAGACCTGGCCCTGGCAAAAGATAAATTCGAGAAATTTGGCGTCGATCGCTCGGTCTATGTGGTTGACGTGCGCCAAAGCCTTCACTTTCAGCAGGCTTTCAAAATCCTGGAATTATGGGGGTTCGAACAAGCAAAGAAATGCCACCACCTGGGATATGGCTTTGTGAGCCTGCCTGAGGGGGCTATGTCTGCACGTAGAGGAACTGTGGTGCTGTTCAAAACCGTCGCTGATGAAGCAATCAAACGTGTATTGGCTGAAATTGCTGAGAAAAACCCCAACCTCTCCCAAGAGGTGCGCCGGGATGTCGCCCAACAGGTTGGCCTGGGGGCATTAGCATACGCTATGCTTTCAGTGGATAACAACAAGGATATCGTTTTCGATATCGACGAGGCGCTCAGCTTTGACGGCCATACCGGCCCATACATTCAAAATGCGCATGTGAGAGCCAGCAGTATCTTGCGGAAGGCTGGTGACATGCCAGATTTGGCTGACTTTGACTACGATCTCTTACCCCACGAGGTCGAACTCGTTGAATTGATATCCCGCTTCCCATCTGTGGTACAACAGGCTGCCAAGGAGTACCGTCCACTGGTGATGGCCAGCTATGCATTTGATCTGGCAACAGCTTTCCACAGTTTTTATCACGTTGTGCCTGTTTTGAAGGCTGAAACAAACAACAAATTGGCAGGACGTTTACGATTGGTGGCTGCTGCCAAGCAAACCATTGCAAATGCCTTGAGATTATTAGCCATTAGAGCCCCTGAAGTAATGTGATAATGTTCATCAGGCGATAAGGAAACATATATCTTGCAAACTTATCGCCTGATTTTTATAATACTCTCCTCGTCGAATTTGTCCAAGGTCTGGAAGTCCGAATTCGACCCTGAGAAATTAATTAGACCACGCAGACCGATTAGAAAATTTTTAAGGAGCATAAGTAATGCCTATAAAAACCCTAATCATGGGCGCCGCTGGGCGCGACTTCCACAATTTCAATGAATATTTCCAGGATAACCCCGACTATGAAGTTGTGGCATTCACTGCAACACAAATTCCCAATATCGAGGGGCGTCAATATCCAGCGGAGCTGGCTGGTTCTTTGTACCCTCAAGGAATCCCCATTTACCCCGAAAGCGATTTGATCCAGTTGATCAAAGAGAGAGAAATCGAGCAGGTCATCTTCTCGTATAGCGATATTCCCCATGAGTATGTTATGCACAAAGCCTCCGAAGTATTGGCTGCTGGGGCTGACTTCCGTCTGATGGGCATTAATAGCACACAGGTTAAATCAACAAAACCGGTGGTTTCCGTATGTGCGGTCCGAACCGGTTCGGGCAAGAGCCAGACCACCCGCCGGGTCTCATTGATATTGCGTGACATGGGCTTCAAAGTTGCTGCCATACGCCACCCTATGCCCTATGGAAACTTGATCGCTCAAAAAGTGCAGCGCTTTGCAGAACTCGACGACCTGGATGAATACGAATGCACCATCGAGGAACGCGAGGAATACGAACCTCATATTGTCAACGACGTGATCGTCTATGCGGGCGTTGACTACGAAGCGATCCTGCGCAAAGCAGAAGAGGAAGCCGATATCATCCTTTGGGATGGTGGCAATAATGATCTACCTTTCTATACGCCTGATCTGTCAATTGTGGTAGCAGACCCACATCGTCCTGGACACGAAGTATCCTATCATCCCGGTGAGGCCGTTTGCCGGCAAGCCGATGTCTTTGTGATCAACAAAGTAGACACTGCAAATGCCGACGCAGTGATGGCTGTCCAGGAGAACTTACACGCCCTCCAACCGGAGGCAGTGATCATCGAGGGTGCTTCACCCTTGTTTGTGGATGATCCTGCTGAGATCCGCGGGAAACGCGTCCTGGTGGTAGAAGATGGCCCCACGCTGACTCACGGCGAAATGGCCTACGGTGCCGGCTGGGTCGCCGCCCGACGCTTTGGCGCTGCCGAGATCGTTGACCCGCGACCCTATGCAGTGGGTTCGATCAAAGCCACCTACGAGAAATATCCCACCACCGGCAATGTGCTCCCAGCCATGGGATACGGCGACGAGCAAATGAAAGAACTGGAACAAACCATCAACAATGCCGACGTTGATCTAGTGATCATCGGCACCCCCATCGATCTGGGCAAATTGCTCAAGATCAATAAGCCCACTCAAAGAGTGCGCTACGAACTGCAGGAAATTGGTCAACCAACTTTAGAAGATATCCTCAAGGAGAAATTCGGAAAATAGCCTTATGCAAACAACCATCGCGCCCACAATCACGCAACGATTATTCCCTAAAACCAGCCGTCTCGTACGAGATTTGCTCGTTATCGTCGGAGGTAGTCTCTTGGTAGCTGTCTTTGCGCAAATCCGCATTGTGCTGCCATTCACACCCGTGCCAATCACCGGGCAGACCTTAGCCGTTCTACTGGTCGGTGCAGCGCTGGGCAAGAACCGCGCCAGCATCAGTATGATCCTCTATCTTGGAATGGGGATGGCTGGGATGCCAGTTTTTGCCGGCGGCGCGCATGGTCTGGCTTACATAACCGGCGCAACCGGTGGATACCTGGTAGGGTTTGTTGTTGCGGCCTATGTCGCGGGTTGGTTGGCTGAAAAAGGCTTAGATCGAGATATTCGGACAGCCTTATTGCCATTCCTGGTTGGGGAAATGGTGATCTATGCCTTTGGTCTGACCTGGTTGGCTATTTACGTTGGCAACATGTCCGAAGCTTTGGTACTCGGTTTCCATCCTTTCCTGGTAGGAGATGCGCTTAAGATTGCTTTAGCAGTTTTACTCATGCCTGGAGCCTGGAGATTGGTAAGGTAATCATGCAGGGGAGTTAGGGAGTCTGGGAGAACAATCTCTCCTACACCCTAACTCCCTTGTGCATATACTCAAATGCCCACCCTAACCTGGCCAAGTAAGACTCTCCCTTCACCCATTCCCGCCTCATTGCACACTGATAGCATTCTGTATCCCCAAGGACAAGGGTATCCTCATGTCAATGCTGACAACCATCTGATCTTTGGCGATAACCTGGCTGTTATGTCTGCGTTGCTGGATGAGTATGAGGGGCGCATCCACTTGATCTACGCAGACCCGCCATTTTTCACCAACAAACGTTGGAAGGCAAGAGTGGGGCGAGGGGAAGACTCGCGGCGCCCCGAAGAGTGGCAAACCGTTGAGGGATATACCGATCATTGGCCAGATATCGATGCATACCTGGACATGCTCTATCCCAGATTGGCGCTGATGCACAGGCTGCTAGCCCCGACTGGAACACTCTATCTACACCTGGACTGGCATGCCAACCATTATGCCCGTTTGCTCCTGGATGAACTCTTTGGACCAGAGCGCTTGCTGAATGAGATCATTTGGGCATATCATGGCCCTTCACCCATCCGCAGTGCCTTCAACCGCAAACACGATACGATCCTCTCGTATACAAAGAGCGATAAGTACACATTCAATGTTGATGACGTGCGGGAGCCGTATAACCCCAACACAGTAAAAACATTTCAGTCTTCACCCAAAGCAGGGTTTGGTAAAGTGCCTGATCTGGAGCGCGGCAAGGTCCCCGAAGATTGGTGGTACTTTCCGGTAGTCGCCCGTTTGCACAACGAACGCACCGGGTACCCTACCCAAAAACCCGAAGCTTTGCTAGAGCGTATCGTCCTGGCGTCATCCAATCCAGGAGAGATCGTGGCGGACTTCTTCTGTGGATCGGGTACCAGCGCGGTTGTGGCTGCACGATTGGGAAGACGGTTCATCGCTTCTGATGCCCAGTGGCGCGCGATCCAAACAACGCGAAACAGGTTGGTTCAAATCCCAGGGTCTGTGACTGCCTTAGAGCAGGAAGCTCGAGCACGAGCCCCTGGAGGTGATTCTGACCTAAGGGATCTGATTACCATCCAAAGGGAAATCGAGCATCCCATTATTCGAATAGATGAATCTCTACTCGAGGAGCTGGATTACTGGGAAGTCGATCCCTCCTGGGACGGAGATATTTTCCAAAGCGCAAATCAGGCGGCACGCCCATTGCGAAGAGGCGAAATCTCCAACGAGTTAACTCTACCCACAATAGGGGAAAAGGTTGCTATTCGATTGGTTAAAATCAATGGGGATCAGTTGACGTTAAACGTCTAAACGATAACCAACCCCCCGCAAGGTTTTCAAAAACCTCGGCTTACGGGGGTCTTTCTCCAACGCTTTTCGCAGCCAACTGATATGCACATCCAATGTGCGAGTGTCATCGACAAAATCCGTATCCCATACCTCACGGAAAAGATCTTCGCGCACGACTACCACACCAGGTTGGCGCATCAGTACTTGCAATAAATGAGAAAGTCGAGGAGTAAGATGTGTTTTACGCCCCTGGCAGCGAACCTGATGCCCTTCCACGTCTAGCAAAATCGGACCCGCCTTCAGGCTATTTTTACTCTGCATGGGGAGCAAGGCTTTGATGCGGTTGTTCAGTTTCCGAACGGTAAAGGGCAAGGACAGGATTGCATTGGCCGCCACTACATCAGGCGACGGGGACAACCCCTTATCAGAGATCAATATGATTGGTAAGCCGTCTTTATTATCTCGTAATGATTGGCAGATGCGAATACCCGTCGTGCGCATAGATGGCGCGTTGACAACGACGACATGGGGCTTATAACTGGCTAGGATTGCCAGAGCATCCTTTCCCGTCAAAGCAGATCTCACCTTGTATTCCTTGTCTTTTAACTGCTCAGCGAATACAGGGGTGCCCGCATATTTTCCTTCAACACATAGAATCTTCGATCTCATCGACAATTTCTAGCCAAACCAATAATCTAGCCCCCATAAAGGTGGCTGTTTCCTTAGGCCTGCTTGATTATACACACAACCTTAAAAAATCGCAAATGAGAAAGTGGTACTGTTAGGTGCTTGTAAACTTTAAGATTTGGGTTATGATAATTGTCCTTGTGCGTGGGATAATCTAATAGAGGTAGAACTTACGCAGTTCGGCGAGGGAATATCTGGGAATAGGGGGTGGGGTCTCCGCCCCCTATTCCCAGAAAACCCACTTCAATTGCGTAACTCCTAAGAGGTTGGATGTTAGAGATTCGAGAATAGCTGTCGGAGATTAAAGATGACAAAGGAAGATTTATGCTAGTTCATTCTGCTTCTCAGTTGCTCACAATCGCTGGATCACCACAGCGGGGGCATTCCTTAGGCCGTTTAGGCATAATCGAAAATGCTGCTGTGCTGATCGAAGATGATCTAATCGCTGCAGTCGGCCCAAGCGACGAAATGCGCGCTATCTATGCAGACGAGGAAATGCTCGATGCTTGCGGTGGTGTAGTCATGCCAGGTCTGGTGGACCCACACACACATGTCGTTTGGGCTGGCGACCGCGCTGCAGAATTCGAGATGCGCATCCAGGGCAAGACGTATATGGAAATCATGCAAGCTGGTGGAGGAATCGTTTCTACCGTGGGAAAAACGCGCACGGCATCGCTCGAAGAGCTGATTTCAGAAACACGCCCTCGCCTGAAAGGCATGTTTGCGAATGGCACCACAACGGTTGAGGCCAAGTCCGGGTATGGATTGGAGACGGATACGGAAATAAAAACTCTCGAAGCGGTGCTTGCCCTCGATGCGGAAGGTCCAATTGAGTTGGTACCAACGTTTCTTGGAGCTCACGCAATCCCTG
This sequence comes from uncultured Anaerolineales bacterium, assembly GCA_964458115.1. Classification (GTDB taxonomy): domain Bacteria; phylum Chloroflexota; class Anaerolineae; order Anaerolineales; family UBA11858; genus NIOZ-UU35. The sequence continues at coordinate 7,313 of CAYWIC010000047.1, forward strand.
CCGAATTCAAAGATGACCCCCAGGGCTATACTGACTTAGTTTGTGATGAGATGTTGCCGGCGGTAAAACAGTGGGCAGTTGACAGGGGTCAGTTGTCAGTGGGTGATAACCAATCTACACTTCTTCCCTATGTCGATGTCTTCTGTGAAACGGGGGCATTTGATTTAACTCAATCGCGTCAGATACTTGAAACGGCCCGAGATTTAGGCTTCCCGCTCAAAATCCACGCCGACGAGTTTGACAATCTCGGTGGTGCGGCGCTGGCAGCAGAATTAGGCGCAGCTTCAGCTGATCATCTGGTAGTGACTTCAAAAGAAGATATGGTTGCCATGGGCGAGTCTGACACTGTGGCCGTCTCTCTTCCTTGTACACCCTTTGGGTTAGCTGAGGGAGAATACACTCCCGCAAAAGATTTCCTTGACGCCAACTGCATGCTAGCTATCGCCACTGACATCAATCCTGGCACGGCCTGGTGTGAGAGTATGCAATTTGCCATCAGCCTGGCCTGCCGCTACCTGCGTCTGACTCCAGCTCAAGCGATTGTGGCTGCCACCCTTAATGCCGCGGCAGCCATCCAGCGAGATGACAGAATTGGCTCCCTGGAACCCGGCAAACAAGCCGACCTGCTGATCTTGGATGTGCCTGATTACCGTCATTTGGGCTACCGCATCGGTGGGAATCTGGTGAAAACTGTGATCAAGAAAGGCCAAGTCTATAATAACTGAGGTTTCTATGCCTGATCAATTACTTACAATATTACTTATTATCCTGGCCATCGGACTGGTTTGGTGGCTGCTAAAGGCCATTTTGAAATTGACCTTGAAAGTCTTTTCATGTGGACTACTCGTGATCCTTGCAATCGGCCTGCTGATCTTTCTAAGTTCGAACATTGAAATCTTCTGATTTCCATCCCCAATTCCTATGCCGACCCTTGAAACAGCCCGTTCCTGGTATCCCGAAAATGACCCCGTGCATGGATTTGATCATGTGATGCGCGTCTACAAAATGGCTGAACGCCTGGCCCTCGCCGAGGGAGCCGACCTTGAAATTGTGCATGCGGCAGCGCTATTTCATGATGTTGACAGCAGTCAGCTATCCACAGTCAGCGGTCAGCGAAAATCACATCATCACTCCGCTGCAGAATTTGCCCGAATGATTCTCGAATCGGAGGGTTGGCCCGATGATCGCATTCAAGCCGTAGCTCACTGCATCCGGGCGCACCGCTTTCGCGATGACCGCGAGCAACCCCAAACTTTGGAAGCCCGCGTACTCTTCGATGCAGACAAACTAGATGCCATCGGCGCTATTGGAGCAGTAAGGTCAATTGCCTATGCAGTCCTGGCTGAACAATCCCTACACGCCGAACCATCGCAGCAATTCTTAGAAAATGGCAAAAAAGAAGTCGACGAACCACACACTCCCTATCACGAGCACCTGTTCAAGTTAAGCAAACTCAAAGAGCGCATGTACACCCCTAGCGGTCGTGCGCTGGCCGAGGAACGCCACCAATTTTTGGATAGTTTCTTCGAACAATGGCAGGCTGAGTTGAGAGCAGAGCGATGAAATTAGAAGGCCGCACAATTTATAGAGGTGTCGCACAAGGGAAAGCCCTGGTGACCAAGATGGGCATCTCTTTTTTCGGCGGGGTTGACCCAGAGACCGGCGTAATCGTCGAGCGAGAGCATGAACTGGAGGGTCAGTGCCTCGCTGGCAAAGTTTTAGTATTCCCAACGGGAAAAGGGTCCACGGTGGGTTCATATACGCTCTTCAGACTCAAACATGCTGGAAAAGCCCCAGCAGCGATCATCAATGCTGATTGTGAAACCATCACTGCGGTGGGCTGCATCATCGCTGAAATTCCTTGTGTGGATCAGATTGACATCGAGAAAATTGGAGATGGTATGGAAATATTTGTCGATGGGGGAAATGGCAGCATTGAAATCACGATATGACGTTCTGTGTGTTTCTGCGCCAAAACACGCCCAATATTGGTAAAATTACTCCATGACCGTTGGAACCGCTCGCACAATCATGCTTAAAATCGATGATGATCTATGCCAGGCCTGCCGAAGATGCCTGGCCAAAAAGATCTGCCGCGGCAACGCCTTTATTCGATTTGATCGAGAAGATACGCCATTTATTGATATGAGTCGTTGCTGGGGCTGTCTAGAGTGTATCCCCGAGTGCCCTTTCGGGGCAGTAGTCAGGCACGAATACTGAGGCAAAGCGTATGCATACTTTCTTCAATGATTATCTGGAACGGCTGACCAAATTGCACCAAGGCATTATCGAAGCAATCAAAGATCTACCCCCAGAAGCACTGGATTGGGTCCCCATCGCTACTCCTAATACAGAGATGAACTCCATCAACGTCTTGGTGACCCACCTGGCGGGCGCTGAACGCTACTGGATTGGAGATATGGCACTAAGCGACCCTTCTGGGCGGGTACGCGCCGAGGAATTCCAAGTTGAGGGGCTGACAGTAGACAACCTGATCGAGATGATCAATCAGCTTTCTCAATATGCTCAAACTGAACTGGCAAAAGTAGACATCGACATACTCGATAAAATGCACCATTCCCAGGCATTCGATAAGACGTTTACTGTAAGCTGGTCGTTGCTGCACGCCCTGGAACACACTGCCATCCATCTTGGCCATATCCAGCTAACTCGCCAACTCTGGGAAGAAAGTAACCGATAATAAATGCTGGGGGAAAACACTCATTCAGGACGTTTGGAGGAGTGAACATGAAGAAACATTTTATTGGTGCACGGCTGGCATTACATATTATCATCTTGGTGGCTTGCACCCCTTCAACGCCGATACCCACCAATCCGCCCACTATCGCTAAATCTGTACCCCGTCACGAAAACTGGGGCATCTACATTCTGGATTTGTCAACAGAACGAATCGAATTGATCTACAGTACCCCCTGGCGGATTTCTGGTTTGAGGCTGAATCCATCAGGTGATCGATTGGCTTTCTCTCTGAGGGTCGAGGGGGATCAACTTGAAAATGAAGAAATCTGCACCCTAGGAGTGGACGGCGCAGATTTTCTGCGCCTCACCGAAAATGCCTTTCTGGATACCTATCCTGCCTGGTCTCCAGATGGAACCCAACTTGCTTTCCTTTCATGGCGGGGCGAGAGCATGGATATCTACCTGATGAATTCGGACGGGGCCAATCAGCATCAGCTCTATGATTCAGGTTCTCATGATGGGGATGTCCATTGGGTAGGGAATCAACTGGTTTACACGCAATATAGCCAGATCTGGATGATCAACGCAGATGGCAGTGGGGCGCATCAGGTCAGCAACCCACCTCGGGCTGGAGTGTGGGGCCAGGCGGTGCTGCCCTTTGGGGATTACGATCCTAATTTCAGTCCCGACGGGTCAGTAATTGCCTTCGAACGCATGGTCGCAGACGATACCCAGCACGGAAACTATGATATCTTCTTGATCCAGCCTGACGGTAAGGGTGAAAGACGCCTCACATACAACAGCAACACTCAGGGACTACCGCAATGGTCACACGCCGGGGATAAGATCGTCTACATTATTTCTGCAGTTGGCAATGAAGGGATTTATCACATTTACATGATGAACGCTGACGGAAGTGACAACCACAAAGTAATGCCAGAGTATGTTCCCCCAGGATTCTTAGCGCATTCAGCCATCTTCTCGCAGGATGATTCGATGATCTATTTTGCCGGGCAGTGGTGGGAATGAGATGACCCATATTTGAAAGATTCAATCGACGCGTTGTGTGTACCAAAATGCTTGTTGGTTTATGGTCGAAAGGAGATCGAATAATGAAACTCTACACCCCCAGCAAAAGCACGTTTTATGCATCTGTTGTCCTGGCTGGCCTCGGGTTGATCGGGACCTTTATGAACATCCCCTTTATCTCTGCGATTGCCTTTTGGTGCCTGTTTGTAAGCTATATTATATTGGTCATCGATCTGCTCGGGGGATGGTGATTTTCGGGAATAGGGGAAGGGGGGATTCATTTCGAAAAAAAGGGATCCAGCAGCGCAAAACGCTGCTGGATCCCTTTTTTCGACTACCAGCGAGAGAGTGCAAGGAGTGATTTACTACCAATAATCGATATATTCATAAATTTGGGGTGCCTCATGCTCATCAATATAAATTCCGAAGCAGGCTAATCAGCAGCAACAGACCGGACATTGGTTTCCAGTTCTCTCTCCTTCATTGGGGTCGTAGCCCGCTGAAAACCGATGAACATCAATAATGCCCCGAGCAATTCTCCGATATATAGAGCCGCCGGGACTCCCATGCGACTAAATGCACCGCCAAAAGCTGGGGCGATGGCGCCCACCGCGATGAGGATATTGCCAATCGTGCGGTGCAACAGGACTCGCTTACGGAAGAAGATCCAGGCCGAGTAGACTGCCCCACCTACCAAAGTGACCGTACCATACAAATTAAAGATGGGGGTCAGTGAGCGCACTCCAGGAGTGATGATGGCATGACCACTCAATTCGCTACCCGTATGTACGCTAGTGGTTAACAGGGTAGGGTCCAACTGGGCCGTGAAAACCTTATAGACACCGTAGAGCGATCCCAAGAACAAGATCACCATGAGTGTATGCGCCCAACTTTTCCTAGCCAGCAGGTACACTGTCCCCTGGCCCAACCAAGCCGCAACCAGGATAGCGCCAAACAGGTACCACAGACGGTAGATTAGTGGGTTCCACCCAAAAGCTCCGAAGAAGCCCTCACAAAATCCGCCAATGCCATAAAAGATCATGCCGATGCCCCACAGCAAGACATGATTGCTGGGCTTTTTTCTGTAGCGCTTGAACAAGATAAATGCGAATACGAAACTGATCGCCGAAGCAACAAAGGGCAGGAATGTGTTTACGAAAGTCATAAAATAATTCTCCTCTACAATCCAACCACTAGCCAAAAGTGAGGGCTCCAACGCCCACGGCAATGGTGAAAACTAACATACCTAGTATGACCAAAGCCAGCAGGCCAATGGCTATGGGAATGAACTTTTCATAAAATGCTGGATACTGACGCTTGGGGGAAGCTGGGTTTTGATGCATGATGCCCTCCACCAATAAAGGATATGTCAAGTTTACCCCCCTTGAGCAGCTACGAATATGCAGTTTTGCTCAGGTTTAGTTTAGATGAAGATTTTAATTGAAACTAGAATGGTCAGGGATCACTTTGTAAAGTGATCCCGGACCTTTCTGGAAAATTTTACTGCGTTAGGATTTGTTCAATACGAGAATACTGGGGCGCAGATCTAATTCATCGATTAGGCCATTCAATTCTTTGTCATCGAGCGGACGGCCTTTTCCGGCGTACGCGGTCAGGGCGGCTTCCATCATATTGGTACCGAAAGAACGGCCCTCATAACGTGGGGTAGTGGTGATCATCAAACGCACCCCGCGTTGCCGCAAAAATTCGACATTCTCCTGTGTGGTGGTATTGGTGATGACAGTCTTGCCACGCAAATCTTGAGGGAGGTATTTGCGCATAAACAGAAAATCTCCTGCCAGAAGGTCTGATTCGAGCCAGAATTTCTGATACTTGGGTTCATGCTCTGTACCGCTACTTCCATAGTAAAGCAAGCTCATCGGGAAATGACTGACAAAGGGCAGCATCACCCGAGCTACGCGCTTGAAGTTGCGGAGACCGCGCACGGGAATGGGAATGCTGAGGGCAACCATCAAATCCCCAAAGATGACTTCTTCGGCAACTTCTGTCACCGCTTGGGAAAGTCCTATCCGGTCGACAGCCACAGGGATGAAAGCCCTCCTGAAATGCGGCACTCCATCTAAAATCAAGCCCTGAACTTCCCCTTCGCTGCCACTGAAAGCGTTATGCAATGCGGGGGCAGCCAACTCAAAGACGCGCCGTTCCAAGGTATGTTTTAATCCCCTGCCATCAACCACAGGGGTTTGCCTGACACCTTCGATCAACTTCAAAGCCGCCCGCAAGGGATACTCTCGCCCATCCAGACGTAGAAATAAATCAACACCACCCACTCCAAAAGCGTCCACCTGATCATCCAATTCTGTGTAAAGTTGTTTCGCTTTTTCGATATCTCCATCGGTGCCAATACGCTCGACACTGATCTGCTGATCCTTGAAATTGACGATAACCTTTTTATCTCGACTGGAACTGCCCAGGCTAACGCTCACCGCTCGCTTCATGCAATGCCTCCTAAAAGGATAATTGATAGAAACCAACCACCCAATTAAACCAGAGATGAACGGAGATAAACAGTGGGACACTGGGTATTGGCGTAGCAAATCCACCATCTTCCACGGATATTATTGGAGACCCAACCTACACAGTCTTGAGATATTCGCGGATATTCAGTGCCGCTGTCGCTCCCTCGCCGGCAGCGGAGGCAACCTGCTTTGTAGACCCAGACCGCACATCCCCTGCCGCAAAGACGCCTGGCTCTTTGGTCATCAACGTAGAATCTGTTTTGATAAAACCGTACTGATCAAGATCGACCTTTTCCTTCACCAGGTCGGTATTGGGAGACAAACCGATGAAAACAAAGACGCCATCATACTGCCACTCTTTTATCTCACCGGACGCGCGGTCCTCAACAATTACAGCTTCAAGTTCATTTTTGCCACGGAATTCCTTGACTGCATGGTTGACCGTCACCGACATCTCAGGAAATGAGGCTACCTTCTCTTGCAAGATCTGGCTGGCTTTGACCTCTGGCAAAAATTCGACTATATCGACCTGGTTAGCGAATTTGGTCAGGAACAACCCTTCTTCAAAACCGCTGTTTCCCCCGCCAACCACTAAAATCTTCTTTCCCTTATAAAAGGCACCATCACAGGTGGCACAAAAATGGATGTTCGAACCGATCAGGTCATCCTCCCCTGGCACTCCCAATTTACGATAACTGGCTCCCGTAGCCAGCAGGACCGCTTTGGTGCCATACTCGGTGCCATTCCCAGTGATCACACATTGGTAATCACACTCTTCCACAATCTTGGTGACTTCCTGGGCTTGCAATATCTCAACCCCAAAACGGCGCGCCTGCCGGACAACGCGGTCTGCAAAATCTGCTCCTGGGATTCCCTCGTCAAAGCCCGGGAAATTATCTAACGTTTGGGTAATACCCACCTGGCCACCTAAACCGCCTTTTTCGATCACCAGCACATCCATCCCCTCCCGGGCCATGTAAAGCGCGGCAGTCAGCCCCGCTGGGCCACTGCCAATCACAATCGAGTCATAAAATTTTCGCTGTGCTTTGGTTTGTAACCCCAGTTTACTGGCCAACTCAGCATTGGATGGCTCCGTCAAGATGGATTTATCAGGAAAAATTATCGTGGGGACAACACGCATTCCATTGTTGACTTGCTCCACAAATGCCATTGCCTGGGAGTCCTTTTCAATATCGATATTGATATATGGAACGCGCTGCTCCCCAAAGAAACGCTTTGCCCGCTTGCAATCCGGGCACCAAACCGTACTGTAAACGATGATGGTTTCAGTATCAGGAATTTCTAAATGGCTATTCATTTTGGTCAGCCTCCTAAAAGTTTATGGCTCATTGACACACCCATACGAGCAAATCTTACAACTTGAACATGGCGAACAAAGACTCATGTGAATTATCGGTTCGAATGCAACCAATTGGCGGCAATTTCGTTAATATATTTAGGAGATACGCACCTGAAGCGTCGTTTTCCGGGGATGAGGGGAGGGGGCGTCGCCCCCTCCCCCCATCCCCGGAAATTTATCGCCGAACCGCGTAAGTCCTGATATTGTATAGTTCATTATTCAAAAAGGAGAAGTATCGATGAATCTTTTGGGCAATTTGGTCTGGTTGATTTTTGGCGGCTTTATATCTGGTGTGATCTACATCATCGGAGGAATTCTAGTCAGCTTGACGATTGTAGGTATTCCGTTTGGTAAACAGGCAATCAAATTAGGCCTCGCGACGATGACGCCTTTTGGGCGTGAGATCGAAGTTAATGAAGAATTCGACAACCCCCTAAACCTGGTCTTCAACATTATTTGGGCGATTCTATTCGGCTGGGAGATCGCGGTATCTCACTTCATTCATGGCGTAATCTTGGGAATTACAATAGTCGGTATCCCATTTGCCAAACAGCACTTTAAATTGATTCCACTGGCGTTATTCCCTTTCGGCAGAGAACTTCGCTAGAAAACTTATAGTAACCAAGGGGAAATTTCCGAGGTAAAGAAAAGATAGGCGGTGGCAATGCCACCGCCTATCTTTTCTTTACGGTAAGTATCACATTAAGAAATTCTAAGTATATTTGCAATATATTGACAAATATTGTGCAATATGATACAGTTTGTCCATAATCAACACCAGGAGAGTATATCCATGGGCAAACAAGTTCAAATCAATTCCCCAGCCCCAAATTTCGAGCTACTCGACTTTAATGGGACACCTGTTAAGTTATCTGATTTTCAGTCAGAAAAACATGTTGTACTCGTTTTCAACCGTGGGTTTGTCTGACCATTCTGCCGCCGGCATATGGCGCAGTTGCGCCAGGAATACGATAAATTTGTCGCACTGAATGCAGAAATCATTGTCGTAGGACCTGAGAATGCTAAATCTTTTCAGAAATACTGGCGAGAACACGATCTGCCGTTTGTGGGCCTTCCTGATCCCAAGCACTCGGTTCTCAAACAATATGGTCAGCAAATCAAGCTTTTCAAGCTAGGTCGGATGCCTGCCCAAGTGATAATCGACAAAGCTGGAATTGCCCGATTTGTGCACTACGGCAAAGATATGACAGATATCCCCGAAAACCAAAAGCTCCTTGATCTGCTCAAGAATCTAAATCTCTCACCTAACTCAAAAATTGCAAGTAAGGAAGATATAAGACAAAGCATCAAATTTGATGAAAAACTATTACTGGAGGAATCATGAATTTTCTACTTTCAACAATTTTATTTGCGCTGAGCGCCATAATTATGATCGCAATGATTCAGCTCATGAATACCATTGCAAGCGTACGTTCCGTTCGACAGCCAGTTGGAATCAATCAAAGAAAAGAATCGGCAAGATATAGGTAATATATATCTCGCCTATCGTGCGTCAGAACCATGAAAGGAAACAGAAGATGGCACTTCTAAACATTAACAGTATCCCTACAAAAGAGCGCCTCGACCAATTTCAAACAGCAGAGGTTGTCAAGGCCGATGACAAAAGTCACCAGCACACCAATATCGAAATTGCGGTAGATACGATCCTTCGCAATATCGGTGAGGACCCCTCTCGCGAAGGTCTGCTAAAAACTCCCAATCGAGTAGCACGAATGTTCGATGAGCTGACCGCAGGCTACCATGTTGATCCCGTGGCGTTGATCAATGGTGCAATCTTTTCCGTGGATTACGATGAAGTGGTTGTCGTCACGGATATCGATTTCCACAGTCTGTGCGAGCATCATATGCTACCTTTCTATGGTCGTGCTCATGTGGCTTATATCCCTGATGGGAAAGTTGTTGGGCTGAGTAAAATTCCCCGCATAGTCGAGATGTTTGCCCGCCGCTTACAGATCCAGGAACAAATGACTTCGCAAATTGCCGAGTTCATCCAAGAGACACTCAATCCCAAAGGCGTCGCAGTTGTACTCGAAGGCGCTCATATGTGCTCGATGATGCGAGGTGTCAAGAAAGAAAATGCCCGCATGAAAACCAGCCGTTTCCTGGGCGAATTTAAAGAAAATCTAGAACTGAAAAAGCAATTTCTAGACCAGATATAAATCTAAAGAACGGTGTTTCTTCTCCTCCTCATGCTTAGAGACCAGCCATTCCTGGCTGGTCTCGGCTATTTTAACTCTGTAAGAAGCTCATTTACAATTCGTTCCAGCGAACCATCATCCCCCTTCTTCAACATTTCTGCAAAATCATTCTCCTGGGTATCGACCATCATCATTTCCAGTATATCCAAAGCGCGGGCTTTCGTCTCCTGGTTGCTACCAGAATGATTGATCACTATCGAAAGCAACTCCCTCGCTCTCGACTGAAATCCTTCGTCTAACAGAATCTCTGATAAACCCAATAAACTATCTAGCACGACGGGGATTCCTTTGTTTTCCCAGCCCACTTCTAGCGCCCGCAAATAATTATCCCTGGCAACCTGGAGCTCACCGAGTAAATTGGACACATTCCCAAGGTTATTCAATACACTGGCAATGCCGCGCAGATCGCCCAATGATTCGCGGATTTCGAAAGCTTCTCCATATTTTCGCTGAGCTTGCTCTAAATCACCTAAGGCCACGGCAGCATTTCCTATATTATTCAGACAACTGGCTCTCCCATATCGGTGCCCTAAGCGTTGAAATATCCCCAAGGCATCTGTATACAGTATCAGGGCTTCAGCATGCTCCCCCAACGCTTCCGAAACCAACCCCATATTGTTGTAACAACTTGCCAAACCAAAATCTTGATGAATGCGTTTCCATAGTTCTAAGCTTTGGGCGTAGAATTCTTTCGCCCGAGAATAATGCCCGAGAGCATGCGCGACCAAAGCCAAATTGTTGGTACGAATGGCCTGTCCCCAGGGATCGCCCAGCTCTCGGTGAAGCTCTAAACTTTCTTCAAAGACACTTTGGGCGCGCGGGTATTCCCCTTGCATATATAACGACAAACCCAATCCATTCAGCGCCTGGCTTTTTCCAAAAGCCATCCCATCAGAACTGGATATTTCCAAACTGAGTTGATAATGCTGAACAGATTGTTCGAAATTTCCTCGCAGGTAAGCTAGATTTCCATTGGCATAATGTGTGAAGGCCTCTTCACGCCGATCCCCCAAACGCTGGAAAGCTAGCAACGATCGATCAAACAAATCCTGGGCTCTATCGTACGCGCCTAGCCGATACGATAACGCGCCATAGCGAACGCTCAAACGCCAATACATTGCCCCCAAATTTTCATCCAACACATCTAAGCTACTCTTGAAGAGTGACTCCCCCTCCTGATAACGGCTTCGGCCTTCAAAAAATTGATAGAGACCGTGGATAGATTGATCAATTTGATCTAGCTCGTTATTTTTGAGAGACCATTGCCAGGCACGCTGAATATTCTCGAAATCCTGGCTAATAGCATCTAGAGTTTCGGGTTGCTGGCTGCTTTTGAGCTTTGATTCTGCCTCCTGCAGAAAATCTGCAAAATAAGCGCTTGATTTTTTATTGGTTGCAGCTTCTTTGCGAGGGTCCTGCGCCAGTTTATCCTCCAGATACCGCTCGATCAACGGATGTAAGTCGTAGCGTCCATCAGCTTGACGGCGAAATAGCGATTTATCTACCAGTGCCGCCAGTTCCGCCATCCCCGCATCAGCAATTTGCCATGCTGCCTGGGCAGTGAAGCCTCCTCGAAATACGGCCAATTTCTGGAAGATATCCTGCTCCCCAGGCGACAACAAGTCCCAAGAATGCTCGAAAGTGGCCCTCAAACTACGATGCCTTTCTGGTAGATCCCGCATTGTAGAGGCCAACGAATCCACACTGTGCTGGATTTGAGTTTCGATCTCAACACATGTCCTCTGCCGTACCTGAGAGGCCGCCAATTCGATCGCTAAAGGCAACCCCTGCACCAACCGGCAGATTCCTGTCACGTGTTCGAGCGTATCTTCATTCAAAGAGAAATCAGGCTTCACCTGTTGTGCCCGCTCGGTAAAAAGAAGCAAAGCTTCGTCAGGATCGGTTCCGCTTTGTGAGAACGACAATCCCCCCAAATCTAAGAGCTGCTCTGCTTGAAGACCAAGGGGCTCGCGCGAGCTGACGAGCAGATATGTCCCAGGCGCCTGTCTCAGTATTTTTATGATCAAATCCAGATCTTCCAACAGGTGCTCAAAATTGTCCAAGACAAGCAGGATATCCTTATCGCGCAAGAAATTGATCAGTTGGTCTGCTGGTTGTTCGCGCCCTTGAAAGGCAATCCCCAGAGCATCCGCAACGGCTGTAGGCAGACTCTCAATTGCGCTAACAGATACAAGCGACACAAAGCAGACTCCGTCATCATAGTCGTAGGCTGCGTCATAAGCAGCTTGGGCTGCAACCCGAGTTTTGCCAACACCACCAGGACCTACAATAGTCACCAGGCGGTTTTCTGGGTTACTGAGCAGAGCGAATAGATCTTTCCGTTCGGCTTTACGACCGACGAAGCTTGTAGTTTGTGTGGGAAAATTTTGCCGCAGCGCTCCTACATGATCAGGAGCTAGTTGATTCGTCTTGATTAATTCGTAGAGTTGGGTGGTCTCAGGCGACGGATCAACCCCTAGTTCATCCATCAAGATGTCACTACATATTTGATATTGCTTCAGGGCTGCGCTGCGCTCACCTTCGAGGGCGAGCAAGCGCATCAGGTACTGGTGTCCGGCTTCCCTCCAGGGGTCGAACTCCACTTGACGATAAGCACACTTTCGGGCCAGGTCATATTCCCCGCGCTGCTCGTAGAACTGTGTGAGCACGGTCAGCGCCTGCACAGCTTGACGATGATAGCGCTCGCGCTTTAGCAGCATCCAATCCTGAAAAGCAATACTATCTTCCAAGAAAAAGCCTTGCAAAAATTCTCCCCTGTAAAAATCCGCTGCCTGCTGCAGGTTATCAGCACATTGCTGACAGCTCTCCAGACGACGATGTTTGTGATTGTCCGCTGCCCTGATACGCGCGCTAAATTCCGCCATATCTGTACGGTGCAGGCTGCCGGATGCAAATTGCACACTCTCGCGTGTGATCTGTAAGAAAGGCGGCTCTGCTGATTGATCGGCTATCACCTTGCGTAAATTCGAGAGCGCCTGGCGCAAATTCTTGCGAGCAGTCTGGTCGGGAGATTCAGGCCATAACAGGCCAGCCAAAGTATCGCGACTGTGCGGCTGATCGCTTTCCACAGCCAAATAGATCAATAACCCGCGTACTCTGGTCGACTCAAACCTGCTGATTGGCTGCCCATCCAGAAAAGCCTGGAAAGGACCAAATAATTTAAGCTCCAAATTTAGCATACCGGTTGATTATACACGAACCCATCCTACTGGCAGTTTCCTGACGTTTCCCTGACGATGACTTTGTATGATTGGGCCAATACTGAACGAGGAGAACGCTATGGACACAGACCAACATATCTACCGCTCATATTTACTGAGACTATGGCGAACGAAAAATGATCCCAATGCATCCTGGTACGCCTCGCTGGAAGACCCGGTGAAGGGAACCCGCAAAGGGTTTTCCAGCTTGAACGCCATGGTCGATTACCTGCAGAGCGATCTTAATGATGACGCTGAAACCATTCACCCAATCCCGGAGGAACAAAAATGAACAGCACAGTAAAAGTTTCCAAATTTGCCTTAATCGCAGTTCTTTTATGTGCGGCATCTCTGGCCTGCAATTTGCCAATCAATTTGGGCCAGCCCAGTTCTCCCACACCCGCCCAAATCCAGGCTACACCTTTGGTCACGGTGGTCACTAACAGCAATGCTCCAACGCTCGTCGCTCCGACGGCCAGCGCCAACACCAGCAGCGCTGATACCACACCACCAAGTATCACCGCTGCTAAGGCATTGCAAGATCCTGTGTACTATGGCGAGGCAAGTTGCGGTTCAACTACCCTCTCCATCGAGGCCACTGCTACAGACGATTCCGGCAAAGTCACCCAGGTTGGGATTCAGTATCGCTATAATGGCTACGCCGCCAACAGCTTGGGGAATTGGCGCAAAGCCAACCTGAATGCAATTGGAGGCAATATATATAGCGTTACCATCCAGGTGGGTAGTGAAGCCGCCGGCGATATGAAAGGTAACGACGGCGTGCTGGAATTCCAGCTCTTCGCCTTTGACGCGGCGGGCAATACCCAAACCGAGCCTGTTGGGCGTGTCTTAGGTACTCAGGTGAAAAAGTGCGCCTCACAATCCTCGAACCAATCGTCCTCTTCCTCGGGCAGCGACAAAATCGCACCAACCATCAGCAATGTGGCCACATCCGGCGCACCGGTGTACTACAATGACACCACTTGCGGTCCCACCACACTGACCATGGATGCTAATGTCAGCGACAACTCCAACAAGATCAAGAGCGTGATCGCCCGCTACCGTTACAACGGCTACGCAGCCAATGCTATTGGCAATTTTCGAGAGGTCCCCATGTCAGCCAGCGGTGGGAACTACAAACTAACCATCGATATTCATGCTGAAGCCAACCAGGATATGAACGGCAACGACGGTGTCCTGGAATACCAGATCATCGCCAGCGATGCTGCCGGCAACTCAACTACATACCCCAACGGCGGCCACCCCCTGGGAGTCGAGGTCAAGAATTGCAAGCCGGGTGGCGTTGTATCAAACAACCCGCCTCAAGGCTCTGCCATCGGCATCTCCAACGTAAACACCAGTTCACAGTCAGTTTATTACGGGGTTTGCACGGGAGGAGAAGATACATTCTTGCAAGTTTCAGCGACCATCGATCCCCTGGACCAAATTGCTTCGGCGGTCGTCAAGTATGACTATGGCCAGGGCCTGATCTTGATCCCAGCCTACACATTTTCCAGCAATATGTACCAACTGGGCATCGGCGATTACGCGGCCGACATCGATGTGGGCAACGACGCATTCGGCTACCTCAACGGTGATGGCTGGATCGAATTCGTTATCGAAGTGACCGACAAGAACGGGCAGGTCACCACCAGTAACGTCTACGGCGCAGATGTGTACCTATGCCAGACTCAGGTTTTTGTCTCACCACTGATCAATTACTTCAGCGGTCCCAATGGCTCTCTGAGCCCAGGCGAATCCTACACCTTGCAGTGGGATACTAGCGATGCCGATTGCGGTGTCTTCCTGGATGGATCACAAGTCAACCCCAGCGACTCAGTCAGTTATTCTGCACCCGGAGATAACAGCTATCAAACCTGGACGCACACCTTAGTGGCCCGCGGCGCACCTTGCGATAACCCCAGTGAGGTCAGCGAAGTCGTTCAAGTCGTCGTCGAGCCTTCCGCAACGGTCGCTAAGGGCTCTGGCTCGATCCTCGATGAACTCAGCCTCGACCTGGGTGATGGCAACGGCGACGATGTGATCTATGACTCTCTATCCAGCGATGACGTGTTGCACAGTGTCTGGGGTGCAGAGCTAG
The DNA here is from genome assembly GCA_964458115.1 of uncultured Anaerolineales bacterium. Lineage (GTDB taxonomy): Bacteria > Chloroflexota > Anaerolineae > Anaerolineales > UBA11858 > NIOZ-UU35. The sequence continues at coordinate 22,423 of CAYWIC010000047.1, forward strand.
CAGTCTATTACGGCGGCGGGCCCAGCGTTGTCGATTGTCGAGCTTACATCGACTCGGGCGCCTACACTTCCGTCAGCATTACCACCTTCGATGTAGTATGCTACAAGACTGGCAGCGGCAATTATGGGTACCTAACCATCAATGGCATGTACCTCGACCTCGACAATCCCAGCAATTCCTACATCGACGTTTCGTATACCACCGAAGTCTCTCCATAAAAGGGTACTTGTCATCCATGAGCTCCGAGTGGGGCTCATGGACGCGCCGCAATCCTATCCAGATTTAGGGGTTAGTGGGGCGCTGAGCACCCCACTAACCCCTAAATCTGAGAGATCACACAAACAACTCCCAGAGAGCCCCAGACTTGCGCCAGATGCGCGCAGGTCTGGGGTATACTATTTTCATGGTCACTCCGGAACCCCTTCCCAAACCGTTTGTCGCCTTGCTCTCCCCTCAGGCGACGCTTGAACAGGTAGGCGGCAAAGGGCTGAATCTGATCAAACTTGCCCGCGCTGGCTTCCCCGTCCCAAATGCTTTTCTGATCCCCACAGAGTCATATCGGGAATTCGTGCATGAAAATGATTTGGATTCCTTCATTCAAGATACTCTGTCCAAGGTGGATTATTCTTCCCCTGAAGATCTCTCTGATGCATCAGCGGCTATTCGGACTCAGTTCGGGCGTGGCGCGATCTCCCCCAAGATTTCATCCGCCCTGTGGATCGCCTGGCGTTGGTTGAGCGGGCACCCGGTGGCTGTGCGTTCCTCGGCTACTGCCGAGGATCTGCCCGATATGTCCTTTGCCGGACAGCAAGACACTTTTCTCAACATCATCGGCGATGAAGCTCTGCGGGAGGCCGTCACTAGGTGCTGGAGTAGCCTTTGGACGGCAAGGGCCATTGGATACAGGGCACGCAATAACATCTCTCATGCTGACGTCACCCTAAGTGTTATCGTCCAGAACATGGTTCCTTCGGATGCCTCCGGGGTGTTGTTCACCGCTAACCCACTCACGGGGAACCGCATGGAGACCGTCATCGATGCTTCCTGGGGTCTCGGTGAAGCCCTGGTTGGTGGGCATGTGGAACCGGATCATTACGTAATAGCTCATAGAGGGGTGCACATAGAAAGTGAACCCCTCTATGAGCCTCACTCCCAAAAAATCACCCATAAATCCATCGGCAGCAAAGCGCTGATCATCACTGGGAAACCAGAAGGAGGAGTCACATCTCAAGAAACAGAGCCAGCGCCCCAACAGGCTATCCCAGATGAAGCTATTCTGGAGCTAGCCGAAATGGGGCACAAAGTGGCTGAACTCTATCAATTCCCTCAGGATATCGAATGGGCCTATTGTTTGGACGATCATGGGGGTGGCCAACTATTCCTGCTGCAATCTCGACCGATAACCTCTCTTTTCCCCCTACCAACCAATCTTCCACCTGAGCCATTAAAGTTCTTGATTGGTTTGCACACAGTTCAGGGAGTCTTGGACCCACTAACACCTCTCGGCCAAGATTTGTTGATGCAGGTGCTAACAGGAATATCTCGACTATTCAAACTTGATCATACATTGGAAAGCCAAACTGCATTTTATGTGGCTGCGGAACGAATTTATATCAACATGACAGCCATTCTGCGCACGCCCCAGGGGAATAAGGCTTACCCCAAAGTTATCAGGGCGATTGATCCCGGGGTTGGCCAAATCACATCCGAACTGGTCGAAGACCCGCGTTTCGCACCCATTCATTCAAGACTATCGTTCTCTACAATCAAGCGATTCTTGGGTTTCGCGTTTCCGATCATCCGACAAGTTTTGCGCGCTCTCCGAAATCCAGAGCGCATAAAATTTGAAACGCTGAATTACTTTGATGAAATTGTTGCAGTATCAAAATCCAGATTGAAATTTCAAATGGATCTATGGAATGATTTCTCCACCACCGTGCAATTGCTCATTGATTCCAAATACTTATTTTCGGATTTTGTTATCCCCAAAGGTATTCCGCCTGTGATAGCAGGCATGGCTCCATTTTTCGGGATTCTGCAACGCTTCAGCCTCGAAGTTGCCGAGACTACCGGCAATGATCGCTTCAAAACCATCTATCTTGAACTTTCGCGTGGTATGCCGGATAACGTCACAACTGAAATGGACCTGGCTCTATGGGAAACCGCCCAAACCCTGCGCAGTGACCGCGGAGTAGTTGAACTCTTCGAATCGTCGGCTGCTGATGCCTTGTCTACCAGCTATCTGGAAGGGCGTCTCCCACTCACAGCCCAGGAGGTCTGTGAGAAGTTTTTGGAAAAATATGGCAGCCGAGGACTAGCAGAAATCGATGTGGGGCGCAAACGCTGGCAGGAAGACCCAACGCATATCATGCAAGTCCTGCAAAGTTATCTGGCTATCGATGACCCCTCGCTAGCTCCCGACGTGGTTTTCAAGAATGGAGCTAAAGCTGCAGATGAGGCAGCCAGCTTGTTAGAAGATGAAGTGCGAAAATTACCAGGCGGATTCATCAAATCGAGGTTAGTTAGATTCGCTGTCGGGCGGTATCGTGCAATTGGCGGGATGCGTGAAGCACCAAAGTTTTTTGCTGTCCGCATGATGAGCATTATCCGGCAGGGGTTCATGGCTAATGGACTAGCTTTCGTCGAGGCTGGAATGCTAGAGCAACCCGATGATCTTTTTTATCTGCACATTCATGAACTCAACGAGATCGCTCAAAGCCAAAATATCTCAGCGGATATTCAGGCACGAATTGAAAAACGGCGGGCGTTGCGCCAGCGTGAAATGCTACGCAAACAAATTCCACGTGTGTTGCTAAGTGATGGGAGAGCATTTTATGAGGGGGTATCTACTCCGGATGGCGACACCAATGCCATTATCGGGGATCCGGTTTCTCCTGGTTTGGTCGAGGGTCTGGTGAGGGTTGTCTTCGACCCTCATGAAACACAGCTCGAGCCAGGCGAGATCCTGGTCTGCCCCGGCACCGACCCGGCCTGGACGCCGCTCTTTTTAGCCGCAGGCGGTTTGGTCATGGAGGTTGGTGGCATGATGACGCATGGCTCTGTGGTGGCGCGCGAGTACGGCATCCCCGCGGTGGTTGGCGTGAACCAGGCCTCAGAACGGCTAAAAACAGGTCAACGTATCCGAGTGAATGGAAGTACCGGGCAAATCGAAATCATTTAGATCACGCGAGAATCTTATAGGAATCACCAGGGTAATCCCCCAGAATTAGGGATGAGTGGGTTGCTTCGCACCCCACTCATCCCTAATTCTGTAAAATCCCATACACTTCCCAAAGACCCAGGCGAATGTGCAAAACACTGAGCCAGATTGAAGTATAATTAGAACAATCGTGCGAAATATGGATCAATTAGATTCTGATAAGCCGCGTCAAATCATCCACCTCGATCTGGACGCTTTCTACTGTGCGGTGGAAGAGCAGCTCGATCCAACCTTAGTTGGGTTTCCCTTCGCGGTGGGTGGACGGCCAGACCAGCGCGGGGTAGTTTCGTCTTGTTCCTACGCTGCCCGGGCACAGGGAGTGCGTTCAGCGATGCCCATGGCCCGCGCGCTGCAACTTTGTCCCAAGCTTAAGATTGTCTCCCCACATTACAAAACCTACCATGAAAAATCACGCCAAGTGATGAGTAGAGTTCGCTCGGTCACAGCCTTGGTGGAACAAATTTCTGTTGATGAAGCTTTCATCGATGTGACTAACCATCCTGATGAAGCAGAAGCTATTGGACTCAAACTGCAAAACGAAATCAGGTACGAGCTAAGGCTACCCAATTCTCTAGGCATTGCTACGAATAAACTTGTTGCCAAAATCGCCAATGATGTTGGCAAATCTACTAAGGTTGCCAAGAAAATTAGCTCACCCCCGAATGCTTTGACCCTCGTCCCTCCGGGTCAAGAAGCCGAATTCCTGGCACCCTTACCAGCAGAAATGCTTTGGGGTGTGGGTCCAAAAACCGCCCAAAAACTAGCCCTGATGAACGTCCATACCATTGGAGAGTTGGCCGCCCTGCCAGACAATGAGTTAGCAAAACGTTTCGGCAAGATCGGTTGGGATCTGGCTAAACGCGCCAAAGGCATCGACAACCGACCAATAGTAACCGAACGCGAAGCGAAATCGATCAGCCAGGAGATCACCTACGCCAAAGATGTGTCCGACAGTGATAAGTTGCGTCAAACGATTCACAAACAATCTCTCAATGTTTCCAAGCAATTACAAAAACATGAATTGGTTGCACGCACCGTTAAACTGAAGATCCGTTGGCCAGACTTCTCTACCCCAACTCGCCAAACAACTCTGGGCAAACCGACGGCCGATGGAGAAGAGATTGCCCAGGCTGCCCAAAAACTCTTCGAACAGGTTTGGGAGCGCGGCCGCGCCGTGCGTCTGATCGGCGTGGGTGTCAGTGGTCTGTCACACCCACCTCAACAAATCGGTCTTTGGGATCGCGACTGGGAAAAAGAGCGCCGCATTGAAGAAGCGATCACACAATTGCAAGACCGCTTTGGCAATGAAGCACTGGGGCGCGGTCTTTCGAATAAATAGGGATAAATGAAAAATCAATCAATTCGCTTCATCAGTGAAAATATCGAAGTGGTATTCGACAAGCCGCCAATGTTTGATAAGACACCCAATTGCCCCGATAGGTTTCTTTGGAACGGGCAAACATTCGGGATCGTAGAAATATTAGGTCAATGGAGTGATTTCGGGCGGGTTGGAGCGATGGCACACAATATGCGCCCCAGTAGCATGAAAAAAGCCCTCCGCCGGGGATCCTATGGCGTAGGGCGCTTCTACTTTCGGGTTCGCACTCGGAGTGAGCAAATATTTGAAATATATTATGACCGAGCTGTCAAAAGCGTAGATGACCGCAAAGGGAAATGGATGCTATTTAGGGAATTGATCTCTTCGGAACCATAGCAAAACCCAATAAAACAGAATCCTCAAAAAGGGAGTCTGTTATACCCCGCAAGTCGAACAAGATCCCCCGCTACAAGTCCCACAACCACTGGAAGCACTACTTCCAGCCACAACTCGTCCTCCACTATGCGCGAAGGCTGCCGAAACGGCGCGCTGAGTTTCTAAACTCTGACAACTATTACATTCAATCGGGTCATCTGCCCTGGAAAAACTCCGCAGAGCTTCGAATTTAGTCTCACAATCGTTACAGATATATTCGTAAATTGGCATCGATGGTTTCCTTTCAAAGATCGTGAGCGATTTTAATCCAGCGACCCGAGGGGGTCAATACCTCGGGGGCAATCAACGATATTTCATTTTTCTACCAATCCTAACTAACTTTGTCGGGGTAATGACAGGTCGCAGGCTTTAATATGCTGAATATAACTAGCTCGTTAGTTGCCATTCAACTACACTATAAAGTTGGAATGAAACCGGTTCCAAAGCACACTATTTCGAACAAATTCGCCTCTATGGCGAGTATTCTATGGCCAAATGGAGATACGTCATGGCAAAAACCATTAAAACGCTTGACGGGAACGAGGCTGTTGCCACGATTGCCCATAAAACGAATGAAGTGATCGCAATATACCCGATCACACCTTCATCCAATATGGGTGAACATGCCGATGCATGGTCCGCCCAGGGATTAACGAATATTTGGGGAACAGTACCTGAAGTTATCGAGATGCAAGCGGAGGGTGGCGCGGCGGGCGCCGTTCATGGTGCTCTACAAACCGGTGCATTGACAACCACTTTTACCGCTTCGCAAGGATTATTACTGATGATCCCCAACATGTACAAAATTGCCGGTGAGTTGACCTCGGCAGTTTTTCATGTATCAGCGAGATCTGTAGCAGCCCAAGCGCTTTCGATCTTTGGCGACCACTCCGATGTGATGGCGGCACGGTCGACGGGTTGGGCTCTCTTAGGCTCTGGCTCGGTACAAGAAGCTCATGATATGGCCCTGATTTCTCAGGCCGCCACGCTGGAAACTCGCGTTCCCTTCTTGCACTTCTTCGAGGGTTTCCGCATTTCGCATGAAGTCAGCAAGATCGAAATGATCAGTGACGAAGTCATTCGGGCTATGATCAATGATGAGTTCATCCACGCCCATCGAGCCCGTGCCCTCTCCCCCGATCATCCCGTGATCCGCGGAACGGCGCAAAATCCTGATGTGTTCTTCCAGGCGCGAGAAACTGTCAATCCATATTATGAGGCTTGCCCTGCAATTGTCCAAAAGTACATGGATCAGTTTGCTGAACTGACTGGCCGAAAATATCAGATCTATCAATACGAAGGAGCGCCAGATGCCGATCGAGTAATCGTTGTCATTGGCGCGGGTGGTGAGACCGTAGAGGAGACCGCCAAAGCGCTAAATGCTAAAGGAGAAAAAGTCGGCGTGCTGAAAGTGCGGCTTTTCCGTCCATTCTCAGTCAAAGAGTTCGCCCAGGCGCTGCCCGCCAGCGTCAAAGTGCTGTCAGTGCTCGATCGCACCAAAGAGCCAGGCGCTTCTGGTGAACCCCTCTACCAGGATGTGGTCACAGCGGTTAATGAAGCCATGGTCGATGACTTAGCCCCCTTCGAGAAAGCTCCCAGGATCATCGGTGGGCGCTACGGTCTCTCATCGAAAGAGTTCACCCCAGCCATGGTCAAAGGGGTTTACGACGAAATGATTGAAGATAAACCCAAGAATCATTTCACTGTTGGGATCAATGACGATGTTTCCAACACGAGCATCGATTACGACCCAACTTTCTCTATCGAGGGTGAAGACACCGTTCGGGCCGTGTTCTTCGGTCTGGGTGCAGACGGAACTGTGGGTGCCAACAAGAACTCCATCAAGATCATCGGTGAAGAAACTGAGAATTACGCCCAGGGTTATTTCGTCTATGACTCCAAGAAATCTGGAGCCAAGACCATTTCGCACCTTCGCTTTGGACCTGATCCCATTCGTGCTCCCTATCTAATCGATCAGGCCAATTTTGTGGCTTGCCACCAGTTCAACTTCCTCGAGCAGATCAATATGCTGAAATACGCCCAACCTGGCGCGGTCTTCCTGCTGAACAGCATTTATGGACCCGATGAGGTTTGGGACCATCTACCCAAGGAAGTACAAGCGGACATCCTCGAGAAGGATCTTCAATTCTATATCCTTGATGCGTATAACGTGGCCGAGGAAGCTGGTATGGGACGCCGCATCAATACCATTATGCAGACTGCTTTCTTCTATATCAGCGGCGTGCTGCCCCAAGATGATGCCATTGCCGCCATCAAAGATTCGATCAAGAAAACGTATGGCAAGCGTGGTGAGGCAGTTGTTCAGAAGAATTTCGCTGCGGTCGATCATGCTTTGGCGCACTTGCACAAAGTCGAAGTTCCTGAGAAAGTTACCAGTGAATTAGCCATGCGTAAGCCTGTCCCCGATCAGGCTCCGGAGTTCGTTCGCGAGGTTGTTGGCACGATCATCTCTGGGGACGGTGACAACCTGCCCGTGAGCGCCATGCCCATCGATGGCACCTATCCGGTCGCCACCACGCAATGGGAAAAACGCAATATCGCACTCGAAATTCCTGTTTGGGAAGAGGATCTCTGTATCCGCTGTGGAAAGTGCGTCTTCGTATGCCCCCATGCGGTCATCCGACAAAAGGTGTATGATCCAGCGCTGCTAAAGAAAGCTCCGAAAACCTTCAAACACATCGAAGGCAAATTCAAAGAATTTCCTGGCTGGGAGTACACCATTCAGGTAGCCCCAGAAGACTGCACTGGCTGTGAACTCTGTGTCCAGGTTTGCCCGGCCAAGGACAAATCGCAACCCAAGCGCAAAGCGCTGAACATGGCAGACCAGCCCCCTATCCGCGAGCAAGAAGCGGAAAACTGGGATTTCTTCCTTTCTATCCCTGAGGTTGACCGTACCAAGATCGAACCCAGGAATATCAAGAATTCCCAATTATTGCAGCCTCTATTTGAATTCTCTGGTGCTTGCGCGGGTTGTGGAGAAACCCCCTATGTCAAACTGGCCAGCCAGCTTTTCGGTGACCGCATGGTCATCGCCAACGCCACTGGTTGTTCCAGCATCTATGGTGGCAACCTGCCCACACACCCATACGCGGTCAACAAAGACGGTCGCGGTCCGGCCTGGTCCAACTCGCTCTTCGAAGATAATGCTGAGTTCGGCCTGGGTATGCGGCTGACGATCGATAAGCAAAACGAATATGCTCGAGAACTGCTGCCCCAATTGGCCAAGAAACTGGGCCAAAACCTGGTAAATGATCTGCTCAATGCGGACCAATCTGACGAAGCAGGAATCCAGGCACAACGCGAGCGCGTCGAACAACTCAGAAAGAAACTCAAGGGCGTCAATGATCCCAAAGCCAAGGACTTGCTGAGTCTGGCAGATGTTTTGGTCAAGAAGAGCGTCTGGATCGTCGGCGGCGATGGCTGGGCTTATGATATCGGCTATGGCGGGCTTGACCACGTTCTGGCCTCCGGCCGCAATGTCAATGTGCTGGTGCTCGATACGCAGGTATACTCCAATACCGGTGGGCAGTCCTCCAAGGCCACTCCTATCGGTGCAGTGGCTAAGTTTGCAGCGAATGGTAAAGCGATCCCTCGCAAGGATTTGGGCATGATCGCCATGTCTTATGGCTACATCTATGTTGCCCAGGTGGCTATGGGCTCCAGTGACATGCAAACTCTGCGAGCATTCCGTGAAGCAGATGCCTTTGATGGACCATCACTCATTCTGGCGTACAGCCCCTGCATCAACCACGGTTTCGAACTTGTCGATGGCTTGAAACACCAAGATTTGGTTGTCAAATCGGGTCTCTGGCCGCTCTATCGTTACAATCCAGCTCAAATCGATGCAGGGAAGAACCCACTCACCCTAGACTCGAAGGATCCCAGCATCCCCTTCAAGGAAGCCGCCTACACCGAAACTCGCTTCAGCATGTTGGCTTTGAGCGACGAAGCCCGCGCCGAGCAGTTGATGGTGGATGCACAGGAAGAGATCGATGCCCGCTGGCAGATGTACAAACAAATGGCTTCGATCCGCTATAATGGCAACGGAAAAGAGGAGTAAAACATGACAGACCTATCAACTACTTATTTGGGTCTCAACCTTAAGAACCCCCTAGTAGCATCTGCATCACCCCTCTCAGAAAAGGTCGAGACCGTTCGCCAACTTGAAGAGGCCGGAGTTTCCGCTGTCGTGATGTATTCTCTCTTCGAGGAGCAAATTGTCCGCGAGAGTCTCGAATTGGATCACTTCTTGAGCCGCGATACTGATAGCTTCGCCGAGGCCCTCACTCACCTGCCCGATATCGGCAAGTACAGTCTCGGCCCGGACAAATACATCGAGCATATCCAGGCCATCAAAGAAGCGGTGGACATCCCCATCATCGGGAGTCTGAATGGCGTTTCGAGCGGTGGCTGGATCGATTATGCCAAAAAGATCCAGGAAGCTGGCGCTGATGTCCTGGAACTAAACCTCTATTACCTCCCAACGGATACTGTGCTCTCGGGTGATGAAGTCGAAGATGCTTATGTCACAACCGTGAAGGATGTACGCGCCAAAATCAGTATCCCCCTGGCTGTGAAACTCAGCCCATTTATCACTTCGATGCCAAATTTCGCCAAGAAACTAGCCGATGCGGGTGCGGATGGATTGGTACTTTTCAACCGCTTCTATCAGCCAGATTTCGACCTAGAAGAATTGGAGGTCGTTCCTAATTTGGTGTTGAGTGCCTCAAATGAACTGTTACTACCCCTGAGGTGGATTGCCATCCTCCATGGACGCGTTGACCTTGACTTTGCACTCACAAGTGGAGTACACACCGCCGAAGACCTTCTCAAAGCGATGATGGCAGGCGCAAAAGTCGCCATGTCAACTTCCGCTTTGCTCAAGCATGGGGCAGGTTTTGCCACCCAATTGCTCGAGGATCTCAAAGCGTGGATGATCGAACACGAATATGATTCTATCCAACAAATGCAGGGCAGCCTCAGCCAGGAATCCAGCGGGAATGAAGCCGCCTTCGAACGTGCGAATTACATGAAAGTGCTCGATTCGTACTAGATCTCAAATCGCAAGGTACCGATTAAACGCAGCAGGGACGCTCGATTGAGCGTCCCTGTTTGATTCTAAATAAAGAGGTTGAGGTTAGTTTTTCTGTCGGCGAGAACGCAAAATCCGTTTCCGGCGACGAATAGCCTTTTTCCTTTGAATGCGTCGCAATTCACTCTTCGAAACATGCCAGCGCTTGCGGCGTACTGCACTCAACACACCACTCTTGGCCACTTTCTTTCGAAAGCGCCGTAGCAATTGCTCTTGCGATTCATTCGGACGTAGTTCTACCGTCGGCAAATCCCTCACCTCCTTTGTTTCGAGGAATTAAAGAAATGATCGTGTGCCCTCTTAAGATCTTCGCAAAATGGGGATGTGGGATGCATCCCACATCCCCATTTTGCGAAACATTCTCTCGATGCTTGAGCTACAAAGGATAATTTCTTCTTCGAGATAATAGAAAAAAGTCTCGTTGGCAATGACCTACTCTCCCAGGGGGCTTCCCCCCAAG
>CAYWIC010000048.1:0-2965 GCA_964458115.1 uncultured Anaerolineales bacterium
GGTGAGTGGGGTGCTCCGCACCCCACTCACCCCTAAATCTGGGGGATCACCCCGGGATTTCCTAAAGACCCAGGATTTGTCCTAACAAACTCGATGCGGTCAGGGAGTAGTGCATTCCAATCTACGGGAAACAAGTATCTTGGTTGCAGATTTTAAAAATTTAAAGGAGTTACGCACTTGAAGCGGATTGGGCCAGCCATTTTCTCGCTGAACTACGTAAGTCCTAATTTATTTATAAACTTTCCACAAATTGCTAAGGCCGGCTCTTGAGCGAGTCGAACTCAATCGCGCCAGATGCGGGTCTTCGACCAACCGCTTCAAGCGATTTTTCGGATAGGTTATTAGGTAGAGCAAGTAAATATGAGCATATACTATCACGACACATTCATTTTTCCACTCCCTGATGGACACAGATTTCCAGTCCAAAAATATGCTCTGCTTCGGCAAAAATTGATCACAGAGGGTGTGGTACGAAGCGAGGATCTTCACATACCTCCGCCAGCCAGTGACCAGCAGTTGCTGCTCGCGCATGATGCGGGATACCTCCAAAAGGTCACCCAGGGGCATTTGAGCGAGAAAGAAATCCGGCGCATCGGACTCCCCTGGTCGTCAGAGCTGGTCGAACGCGGGCGGCGTTCGGTGAGCAGCACGATTGCAGCATGCCGATCTGCATTGGAAGATGGTGTTTCAATTAACCTTGGTGGGGGAACTCATCATGCTTTCGCAGACCTTGGAGCAGGGTATTGCATCTTCAACGACTGCGCAATTGCAGCGCGAGTGTTGCAGGAAGAAAAACTTGTGGATAGAGTGTTGATTGTGGATTGTGATGTGCACCAGGGGGATGGCACCGCATTGATCTTCGCTGACGACCCTACCGTTTTTACCTTTTCAATTCACGGGGAGAAGAATTACCCCGTGCGTAAGCAGTTATCAGACCTGGATATTCCTCTTCCTGATGGCACTGATGATCACGAATTCTTGTCTGCTCTGGAACGCGGAATTCAGCACTCAATGGCGTCCGCCCAGGCAGATCTGGTCATTTATCTGGCGGGTGCTGATCCCTATGCCGATGACCGTCTTGGCCGGCTCTCGTTAAGCAAAGCGGGCCTTGTGCAGCGAGATCGGTTGGTATTTGAGGTATGCCTGAATGCCCGATTGCCTATTGCGGTAGTTATGTCTGGTGGCTATGGCCGTCAAATCCACGATACGGTAGAGATTCATTTCAATACAGTCAAGTTGGCTTTGGAATTGTTTGCGAGGTTTGAAACTAAAAATTCCATTGGATGAAAGTGTAATTCGTCTGTATGGGGGAGCATTTTCCTAGGATATAATCACCTCATTGATTAATCGATTGAGCTAAGATCCTAAACCCCTCCTCGGGCGCGGAAATCGCTCTTGGGTAAGGTAATAGGCTACTACTCTCAGTAAATTCGTTTTTTTTTGAAACTTACTTGTTTATTATTCGCAGGTGATCATGATACTACCAACCATAATACTTCTCCTTATTGGCTTGATTGTTTTCTTGTTTTTTGGTGCATTTGGATTGGTCTCACTCTTAGAAGGGGAACGCAGGGCTAAGAATATTTCGTTCGGATTTGCCGCCCTGGGTGGGGCGATCTTCTTTATCCTTGCCAGCCTGCCAATCTCAGCGCAATTGGTTGGGATAGGCCTGGTGTTGGCTGCCGTGGTGTTTGGCACGATACTCTTCTATCTCCCAATAGGTAAGGTTGAAATTGGAAATGATATCCCTGTTGAACGTTTCGATGAGCGCCAGATCATGTTTGCCAGAGCGCGTCTTGAGCCTGGCACTTCAATGTATGAGTCCTACTACGCCCGACATCCAGAGCACCAGAAATCTGATCAACGCACACGCGAGCTGCCAGGATTGTTATCTCATGGGGCCAAGTTTGCCAACCGCTATCAATTTACCTCCATGGATGGAAGCTTCTTTCTGACAGATGCTTTACGGGAAGCTGTGGATGGGCATGTTTCACCAGATCGAGTAGAAAAAAGCCCCGAAGAGATCACGTCATTTTTGAAGGGGCTAGCACGATTCTATGGCGCATTGGATGTTGGGATAGCACAATTGCAGCCCTACCATGTTTACTCTCACATTGGAAGGGGGACGGGCGAGTACGGTGCGCCTGTTCCAATGGAGCATAGCTATTCAATTGCCTTCACTGTCGAGATGGATTTCGACCTGGTTGGCACAGCGCCCAAAGCGCCCATATCCATGGAGACTGGAAAGCAATATGTTGAGGCGGCGCGGGTGGCAGTGCAGTTGGCTGAATTTATCAGGTTGTTGGGGTATCAGGCGCGGGCGCACATCGACGGCAACTATCGTGTCATCGCTCCGCTAGTTGCCCGAGATGCAGGCCTGGGAGAGATCGGACGAATGACGATATTGATGACTCCCAAGCAAGGCCCGCGCGTGCGGTTGGGAGTGGTCACGACTACCCTCGAGCTTGTACCTGATCATCGCGCTGCGAATTCCGCTTTGATCGACTTCTGCAATATTTGTAGAAAGTGCGCTGAGAATTGCCCCTCACGCTCGATCCCGTTCGATGACCGCCAGGAGTTTGACGGTGCCTTCCGCTGGAAAATCGATCCGGATACCTGCTTTCGATATTGGAATGCAGTCGGGACGGATTGCGGCAAATGTATGGCAGTATGTCCGTACTCCCATCCTGATAATTGGGCGCATAAATTCGTTCGCTGGGGTATTCAGCGTTCTGGAGCATTTCGTCGAGCGGCATTGTGGTTAGATGATCTATTCTATGGCAAAGAGCCGGTGGAGAAACAGGCTCCAGAGTGGGCGCGAATTGAGTGAATTAGCTTGTAAATGAAAAACGGGGTGTGCGGAGTCAGCGCACTCCGCACACCCCGTTTTTCATTATCATTCTCTACGAGATGGGCCCAGTTGGATTTGAACCAACGACCTGGCGGTTATGAGCCGCTCGCTCTG
>CAYWIC010000048.1:3004-28040 GCA_964458115.1 uncultured Anaerolineales bacterium
CCGGCGAATGTCAGCTTGGAAGGCTGATGCCTTACCACTTGGCGACGCCCGCATAGGGTTTTTACAGCGGAACGATTTTACACTGAGGCTTGATTGGGGTCAAGCATCGGGGGAAGAGGTTGCGAAAAGGGGCGTTTCATTGTAAAGTATCCTTATGAAAACCAACCTCCCACGAACGATGGGGGTCATCAGATTGCTGGTGTGTCTAGTTTGGTCGGCCATCAGCATCGCGGCTTTGTCCTATGGCGATCGCCTTATCCAAAATTCACAAGATTTCGTAGGAAGCAATATCGCTTTGGCGCAAGAGAATCTGGAAATTGTCGCTGATCTGTTGGACAAAACCCAACTGGTGCTCCAATCTGTGGAAGAAACTATGGATACGGTGTGGGACGCGATTGTGGATGTTACGTTCACCCTGACGGATACACGTCCCTTGCTGGATGAAGCCTCTCAAGTCATCACGCAGGATGTGCCAGATGCATTGGACGGGCTACAAGAATCGATGCCCACATTGATTGAGACGGCTGCAGCGGTTGACGACACCCTGACATTTCTATCGGCTTTCCAGTTCACCATCCCCAATTTCTTCGGTGAGGATTGGGAGATCGGCTTGGGAGTAGACTATACCCCGGAAGTCCCTCTTGATCAGGCTCTCGTTGATCTGAGCAGCAATCTCGAAGATATGCCCGGTGAATTACGCGGCATGCAGAACGATCTAGACAATGCCAGTGCGAACCTGCTGACGCTGCGCGATGACCTTGCTGTTATGGCGGATGACCTGTACCAGATCAACCAGCAGGTTGCTGATCTAAAACCACAAATCAATGAGCTGGCTGCAAATGTTCTGGATTTTCAAATTTCTTTTCAGAAAATGGGGGAGAATTTTGAAACAGTACTTCCTATGATCAGACTGGTCTATATGGCATTCTTTTCTTTGATCCTGGTCGGGCAAGTCCCGTCGGCCTTTGTAGGCATCACACTGTTAAGAGATGGAAGTAGTCAATCATTGGTTAAGGAGAGTTCGGATGAATAACATAATTTCGCCCTTTTCGGCACGCAGAACACGCTTCTCCCCCTGGCGCTATGGATTGAAGCTGGGGCTGGCAGTCGCAATGATCGTATGGTGGTGGCTGCAGAATCAACGTCAGGACGATGTTGAAATCTCAGAGTCGCGAGTGGTATTGCCTCCTGATGAAAGCAAACCAAAGGAAACGCTTAAACCTGTGACAAAATCTGAAGCATCACCTCCTACTCCCGATGATTTGACTCAAATTGAGGGCGTTGGGCCGAAATACGCAGCTGTTTTGCAAGAGGCTGGCGTGATATCTTACGCTCAACTGGCAAAGATGAAGCCCGAAGATATCCAGGAAATCTTTAGAGCTGCGACGGGACGTGCCCCGAACCCATCAGATTGGATCAAACAGGCAGCGAAGCTAAGTAAATAATGGTGAGTGGATCGTGGATAAATTCAAAATCTTGTTTGGTATCGTTTTAGTCGTAATCGTATTTGGGATTGTCAACGTGCCTTTGGCGCTAGCGCAGGCGCAGGCTGATATGCCTTTGGCGATGGTGCTCACCGCAGATGGCGCCGTCACGCCCACAATGACCGAATACCTGCGGCGAGGGATCCGCCTGGCTGAGCAGCGCGGCGCCGAGTTGATCATTTTCCAACTCAACACTCCTGGGGGTGGTGTCGATGTGATGGGGGATATCGTCGAAATCATCCGGGCCAGCGAAATCCCTGTCGTTGTTTATGTCGCTCCCCGGGGCGCGGTTGCTGGCAGTGCGGGCACCGTGATTACTCTGGCGGGACACGTCGCTGCTATGGCTCCAGAGACAGCCATCGGGGCGGCCAGCCCGGTGGGGGCGCAAGGAGAAGATATTGGCGAAACTATGGAAGCCAAGGTCAAAGAGATCCTCAAGGCTCAAGTTCGCTCTCTTGCAGAAGGGCGCGGTATCGATGCGGTAGCCCTGGCGGAAGCAACCATCGAAGATGCCACCGCGGTTTCAGCCAGTGAAGCACTCGAAGCTGGGTTGGTGGATTTCATCGCCAGCGATGTTCACGATTTGCTCAGTCAATTAGATGGGTACACAGTCGAAACCCTGGAAGGTGAGCGCACGCTGCAAACCGCCAATGCTGAGGTCTCCAGCATGGAATTGACGTTGATCGAGCAGCTTCTCTCTGTTTTGACCAACCCCAATATCGTCTTTATCTTGCTCACCATTGGGGTGCAGGCTGTTCTGATCGAACTTTCCAATCCCGGTGGTTGGGTCGCAGGGTTCATCGGGGTGGTTTGTCTCTCCCTGGCGACCTACGGCCTCGGGGTTCTGCCCGTTAACTGGTTTGGATTGATTTTCCTGGCCACGGCTTTTGTGCTTTTCATATTGGATATCAAGGCGCCCACTCATGGTGCTCTCACTACTGCAGGGGTTGGCTCACTAATCGTAGGAGCCTTGGTGCTATTCAACTCCCCAGCAACCCCGCAATTCCAACGCGTTTCCGTGCCGTTGATCGTTGCTAGTTCTTTGATCACTGGGGGGATATTCGCTATCGCACTGGCTTTCGCGATTCGCGCGCAAAGGACGCCAATCCGGACAGGACGCGAGGCCCAGGTTGGACGCGTGGGTGTAGTCAAGGATGAGATTCCCGCCTTTGGGCCTGGTTCAGTTCAAGTGGGGGGCGAGCTCTGGAGCGCAGAATCAGCTCAGGGAGAACCGATCACCCCAGGTTCCCGCGTAGAAATCCTGGAAGTGAGCGGGATTCGCTTGAGGGTCCAATCAATCCAAGAGAATTGATTTGTTCGACAATACCATATTTGCGAGAACTTCCAAAAACAAGAGCGGCAGGTTGCGGAGCAGCCTGCCGCTCTTGTTTTTGGAATCTCATTTGTAACTTGAGATTGTCAAGGATTCATACATACTTCTTATTTATCAAATTGGATAGCCGGGGTAGAATTAAAGGTGATCTGCAATATTCAAGGAGAAAAAATGCCTGTTACCCCCACGCGCGATCGAATAAAACCTGAAGAAATCGACACCACACCTAAGCGCAGACCGCCCTGGATCAAAGTGCGCGCCCCGATGGGAGAGACCTACCAGGAAGTGCAGCATTTGATGCGGGCAAAATCTTTGCACACAGTTTGTGAAGAGGCCATGTGCCCCAATTTGGGAGAGTGTTGGGGAGCAGGTACCGCGACGTTCTTGATGCTGGGAGATGTTTGTACGCGTACATGCGGGTTCTGTGACATCAAACATGGCAAGCCCACGTTTTTGGACTGGAGTGAACCCGAGCGCATCGCTCAGGCTGTAGCCAAGATGAAGCTCAAACATGCAGTGATCACCAGTGTAAATCGAGATGAACGTCGTGATGGCGGTGCGCCAATTTTCGCCATGGTCATCCGACGCATTCGCCAGCTTCAGCCAGGTTGCTCCATCGAGGTGTTGATCCCAGATTTTAAGGGTAGCATAGAAGCACTTCGTATTGTCATGGAAGCTCGACCTGAGATCCTTAATCACAATGTGGAGACTGTGCCGCGCTTGTTCAAAGGTGTGCAGCCCCAGGACAATTATGCCTGGGCTGAAGCCACGTTGCGCCATGCGAAGCAGCTCGACCCAGAGGTGCTCACCAAATCTGGCATTATGGTGGGATTAGGCGAGACGATGGATGAGGTAAAAGCTGTTATGCGCGATCAGCGTGAGTGGGGCGTGGATATTCTCACAATTGGTCAATATTTGCAGCCCAGCCGCAAACATCTACCGATCGAGCGCTATTACACTCCTGAAGATTTCGAAGAACTCAAACAATTTGGCATGGAAATTGGTTTCCGCTGGGTGGAAAGCGCTCCTTTGGTACGGTCATCATATCGGGCTGTAGATCAGGTGCGAGCTTTGAGCATCGTGCATCGCAAACTCTATGGCGAAGTTCAGAAATAAATTCTCCCACTAAGATTATGCCTTTTGGGGTGGTTTTTGTTCATCGAGTGCGAGGAATCTGATATGGGAATTGGGCAGTACGACTTAGCTGAGTTATCTGAAGCACCACGCGACCATATTCCTGATGAATGGGCCCGGCGAGGTCCCTGCCCAATTTGTAGCACTCCCAATACTCTCGAGATCAAGCATCTTCCAGAAGCCCCCGATCAATTTGTTTGTGATGAATGCGGCACCGCGTTCGAAATTCAGTCGAAAGGGTCGAAAATTCGAGTGATGGTGATGTCTGAAGCGCTCAAACCTGCTTGGATGGAAATTATCAATCGCTGGATGGACCCTCCTGAAATTCAAAAACTATTCAAACGCTATACGTCAGCTCAGATAGATGAATTATTTGATGAAGAACAGATGGTCATACTCGAACCTGAGTTAACGGATCGAGAAGTGATGTATCAGGCCTTGGAATTGCAGAGGCTTGGTAACGACCACGAAACGATCAAACTGTTGCTGTTGCAAGCAGGGGCAACACCGCAGCAGGCGGCTGGCGCAGTGAACCGCTTGAAGAAGACGGCAGAAAAAGAAAGCAGAAACCGCAGTTGCTTCTTGTGGGCGATGGGCGGAGCAGCCATTCTAGTTCTTGGTTTGATCCTGGGTGTTTTGTGGTTCACTTCTACGAGTTCTGCTAATCAAACTGCGTCTGAAACACAAGTTAACTCTGATACATTATTCTCACAATTTGATCCCGGCGAAGTAATGACCGAACTCATGGGAATTCCTACACCGCAGGTTATCCAAACTGGTCCTGGATCATCGAATTGTCCAATAACAGCTGCACAAGCAGCGGCGCTGTTTGGAGGCGAGGAGAGCTTTTGGACGAAGGAAAGAGGAGTCAGTGCTTGGGGGATGATGAACACTGGCGCACCGATTTCAGTTCGCATTCCTGCAAACATGTATGCCGGGTATATGAAAATGGATTCAATGGATATGATTTCTATTCAGGGCCCGGCGACGATAAATAATATCAATTTCATCATCATTAGTTGTGAATAGAAATTTTGGCTCTCTTGGAATCGTCGGGAAGTTGGTAGATTTGGGGGTATGGAGTGTGCGGAGCACACTCCATACCCCCAAATCTGGAATTCATCCTGGGGATTTCTTGAAATCCCTGCATAGATTGAATAAGAAATAAACGGAAAATTATTATGGAAGAATCTGTATCTTTTTATCCCCTCTTGATTGTCGTATCGTTAGCCTTTCTTGTACCCATTACACTCTCGCGCTTTAAGCGGTTGCGGTTGCCCATTGTGGTTGGTGAGATCATCGCTGGGATCATCGTAGGGCGCAGCGGCCTGGGTTGGGTGCAACACCACGACCCGATCCTGGACTTGCTGGCTGAGTTGGGTTTTGTCTTTTTGATGTTCCTCTCTGGGATGGAGATCGATTTCTCCAGTATTGGTTCGGTTTCTTCGGATCGCCCCCGAGAAGGGAAACAACCCTGGGGGCCATTGCCTTTAGGTGGATTGAGCTTTGTTCTGACCTTGACGTTGTCATCTATGGTGGGATTCTTTCTGGTAAGCATGGATTTAGTGACCAACCCCTGGATGATTGCTCTAATCCTTTCTACTACCTCCTTGGGGGTAGTAGTGCCGGTACTCAAAGAGCGCGGTCTGAGCAGCGGCCGCTATGGCCAGACCCTGTTGATCGCGGCCTTAATCGCAGATTTTGCCACTATGCTGTTGATCACCGTGGTGGTGGCTGCCCTCTCTCATGGCCTGACCCTGGACATATTGTTTATTGGATTACTGTTTGTGGCCTTTTTCTTGATGTACCAGTTTGGCATGTTTTTCTTCAACCGCATCCCCGGAGTCCGGCGATTGTTGGATGAGCTCAGCACGGCCACTGCTCAAATCAAGATCAGGATTGCTTTTACGATCATGTTGATCTTCGTTGCCCTGGCTGAGATGTTGGGGACCGAGATCATTTTGGGGGCATTTTTGGCGGGAGCGATTGTCTCATTGCTAAGCACCCAAGAAGATACAGAGACCATGCACCAGTTGGAGTCTTTCGGATTTGGATTCTTCATCCCAATTTTCTTCATTATGGTGGGGGTGGATTTCAACCTTGAGGCGCTGGTATCTTCACCTCAGGCTTTGCTGTTGCTGCCGATCTTGTTGGTTGCAGCCATCCTGGTGAAAGTGCTGCCTTCGCTCGTCTTCCGCTTGAATTTCAGCTGGCGTGAGACGCTCAGTGCTGGATCGCTGCTTTCGGCGCGTCTATCCCTTATTATCGCTGCTTCGGCGATTGGCCTCCGTTTAGGCGTGATCTCGGAACCGATTAACGCTGCCATCATTTTGGTGGCGATCATCACGGTTACAATAGCCCCATTGATCTTCGTGCGAACAGCACCTGAAGGTGAGAAAGACGAGCAGCGACCTACCATTGTTGTTGGAGCTGGCGTAATGGGTTTGAGTGTCGCCGAACAAATCCGTGGACACAACGATTTTGTGGTCGTTATCGATTCGAGAGAAGATCGTATCGAGCGCGCCCGCAAGCGTGGTTTCGATGCTATCAATGCCCGGGCTGACAGGTTCGATCCTGCCGCTGAACCATATCTCAATCAAGCCAACCGCCTGGTTTGTGTTTATAGCAATGTGGAGAAGAACTACAGGGTTTGTGAGTACGTGCGTTCGACTTATGGCATTGACCATGTCGTCTCGCGCGTTAC
Organism: uncultured Anaerolineales bacterium; assembly: GCA_964458115.1. Taxonomy (GTDB): domain Bacteria; phylum Chloroflexota; class Anaerolineae; order Anaerolineales; family UBA11858; genus NIOZ-UU35. The sequence continues at coordinate 9,660 of CAYWIC010000048.1, forward strand.
GGCACCTGGAGAGATCGCGCGTTTTGAGAAAATCGGTGTTACTCCCATGAATGCAGCCACTGATCAGGCCATGCTCTTGGCGCTGCTCACGCGCAATCCAACTATATATGAATTGCTCACTCGTACAGACGATGACAAAGAAGTCTGTGAGGTTACCGTCCGTAACGCTCGGCTGCTGCATCGCCCTTTACGTGAATTGGAGCTGCCTGAAGATATGATGATCCTGGCAGTGCGCAAGGAGGAGCAGTTGATTGTTCCCAATGGCGATACCCGTCTGGAAAGTGGTGATCTGCTCACATTGATCGGACCTTATTCTTGTGTGGAGAAATCACGCTTGATGTTGGGTGTCAGGTCAGGAGATTAAGCACTTAACAAAAAATATTCCTCGTGCGAGCGCTGAATTTGGACTGTGTGATTTTCGGCCATAGTGTTTCACCAGAAATCGGGGTAGGTTGCTTCGCAACCTACCCCGATTTCTGGAAATTTCCACGGTGAACCTCAGATGAAAATCTCGATAAACGGGTAAAATAGGGCTAGGAGGCCGCCATGATGAATAGTCGTCAACGATTTATTGAGACAATGTGCAATGGAAACCCTGACCGGGTGCCGCAATTTGGAGAAGGGATTCGCTCTGGTGTATTTAAAGAGTGGAGACAAGTGGGATTGAAATCAGAAAAAGACTTGGCCAGGAAATTCGCCTATGACCGCCGCGAGGAGATCTACCTGGATTTGGACCCACACCCCGAGCTGGAAAAATGGCCAACCAACCGCTCGGAATTGGATTTATTGCGAGCTAGCCTTGATCCCGATGATCCGGTCCGTTTGCCCGAGAATTGGAGTAAACGGGTGATGGGGTTACAGGACCGTGATTACCCGCTCATGTTGCGCGTCCACGAGGGGTTATTCCTCACATTGGGAGTGATGGGGTGGGATCGCTTCGAAGAAGTGATGTATCTGCTCACCGACGCGCCGGATTTTGTGCGCGAGTTGATGTACCTGCAGGGCGAATTTGCGGCCAAACTTACTGACCGAATTCTGCAGGATGTAAGCGTCGATGCTGTGGTTTTTAGTGAGCCCATTGGAGGCAATGAAGGTTCATTGGTATCCCCAAGGATGCATGAGGAATATGTACTCAAGAGTCTTCTACCTTTGATGGGTGTCATCAAGAAGCATGGTATCGAGACGATCATCATGCGCACGTATGCTAATACCCGAATCATCTTGCCTGGGGCGGTCGAGTATGGCATCAATTGTTTATGGGCTTGTGAAGTGGAACCCAACGCCATGGATTATCTCGATATCCGTCGTGAATTCGGGAATGAACTTAGCTTGATTGCCGGAATCGATCTTGACACATTGCTGGGGGATAAAAATTCCATCAAATCTGAAATGGAGCGTGTGGTGCCTCCGTTGTTGGAGCAGGGTGGTTATGTACCACTCCTGGATGGCCGTGTGCGTGAATATACCCCCTATGAAAATTATAAATACTATCGAGAATTGTTGGGGGAGATGGTATTAGGATAAAGAAGAATAATAATTTTAGAATTTACGCAGTTCGGCGAGGAAATTGTTGGGAAAAGGGGGTGGGGGCGAAGCCCCCACCCCCTTTTCCCAGCTAACTAAACCTCAAGTGCGTATCTCCTAAATTTGTTTTTTTATAAGTGGGGAGCACATACTAGGCGCTCCCCATTTTAAAACCATTTCATCATATAGGATTTCCATGAAAATCGCCCCATTTGCTACCGAGCATTTTTATGCTCAATACGAATTCACAACTCCATATCAGCTATGTAACTCCGATTGTGAGACTGTCACAATCGAGGAATTGTTGCAGATGGCCGATGTCCCTATCGATGAGCTTGGCCGTTTATCTCTGGGGTATACAGAATCTCTAGGTCAACCCCAACTGAGAGAACGAATTGCAGGCGCGTACGCTGATGCCAATCCGGAGGATGTGATCATGTTGGGGACGCCTGTGGAAGGCATCTATCTGGTGGCACGCGCCGCGTTGGATTATGGCGATGAAGTCATTGTCTTGTCCCCTGCCTATGATGCACTGTTCAATATGTTTGAGCATGTGGTTGGCTTAGAGAATGTGCGCAAATGGGAGTTCGTTGCCCAAGAACAGCAGTGGCAGTTGAATTTTGAGCAATTGGAAATGATGATTTCCCCGAACACAAAGTTGCTTATCGTCAATTTTCCACATAATCCCACCGGGTATCTACCATCTCAGGACCAAATGGATGAATTGGTGGAGATCGTTGAGAAAAATGATCTGCTATTGTTCAGTGATGAAATGTATTTTGGCTTGGTACACTCTGGAACCCCAGCGATCAGATCAGCGGTAGATTTAACGCATCGGGTGATAGTGCTCTCGGGGTTATCAAAAACCTACGGCTTGCCGGGACTGCGAACCGGATGGCTTGTGATCAAAGATGATGAGCTTCGTCAAAATATCATCAATTGGAAGTTTTACACCAGCATTTGCCCGCCAGCTCCCTCTGAATACTTGGCGATGGCGGCCTGGAAAGTACGCCATCAACTGCGCGATCGAAGCATCGCTCAAATCGAAAGCAATCTTCAATTGGCAGAATCATTTTTCCGCCGTTGGCCGGAATTATTTGGTTGGCGGCGTCCGATGGCCGGATCTACTGCCCTTGTTGGTATGAATGTGCCTTCCGTAACGGCCTTTGCTGCCCAATTAGCAGAAGATGTCGGAGTCTTGATCCATCCAGCAGTAACCTTAGGCTCAGATGACATGCACATGCGGATGGGTTTTGGACGGGCTGGATTTGGAGAGGCTTTGGTGGAATTTGAAGCTTACTTAAATCTTATTGACTAACTCAAGTTTCGCAAGCTATTCAAGGTTTCCCAAAGAGATGAATACCGTTTCTATGGTATGCAAAAGAGGGACGTACGATCCTGGTACGCCCCTCTTTTGAGTAAGATTATTTTTTTTAGCGTCTTATTTCCTGATCAGACTTACGATCCAGAGCAGGATCAAAGCCCCGATGATAGCGGTCACCAAAGAGCCAATCAGCCCACCAAAATCCAGGCCCACCAATCCCAGCACCCAACCACCCAGCAGCGCGCCAATGACGCCTACAACGATGTTGCCAATGAGGCCGAAACCATCACCTTTGAAGATCTTCCCTGCCGCCCATCCGGCGATTGCGCCGATCACAATGAAGTAAATAAATTCCATGATAATCTCCTTTTCTAAATGTGACCTTTCGAGAGAATCTCTCTCATTTGGAATAACACCTTAGATTGAGTATGGTTGCCTTAAAACAATCGGGATGACCCAATCGGCCACCCCGGAAGATTATCGTGAAGTGTTGCTTAGAACAATGTTAGCACCGCCTGACTGGCCCAGCGGAACAGTGGAACCGATACGATGCTCAGAACGACCGTGCTCACAGCAGTCAGTCCTGTGGTCAGGCGTAGAAGGATGGGACGTTCGATTTCCGGCTCTCCATCGCGCATGTACATGATCACCAGCACGCGCAAATAATAGTATGCCGATATCAGTGAAGTCAGCACACCGATGATGGCCAACCACACAAAGCCAGCCTCCAGAACAGTTCGGAAGAGGAAGAATTTGCCCACAAATCCCAAGGTGGGGGGGACGCCGGTGAACGATAGCATGAACACCAACATAGCCGCGGCCAGGGCTGGATATTTGCGACCCAGTCCGGCGTAATCATCCAATTGCAGGCCTTTGCCCTCGGCTTTTTCCAGGGCGATGACCACGCCCCAGGTACCAAAGTTTGTTACTGCATATGCAAACAGGTAGAATAAAGCCGCTGCCACAGCATCGGGGGCTACATCCGCTTGTCCGAAAGTGACCAAGGCCATGAAGATGTATCCGGCGTGAGCGATGCTGGAGTAAGCCAACATGCGCTTGATATTGCTCTGCGCGATGGCAACGATATTTCCCACCACCATCGTCAGTGCAGCCAGAACCCAAATGATCGGAACAATTTCCTCATACAAGGTTGGCAACGCTGCAACGAATACTCGCAGCAAAGCTGCGAACCCGGCCGCTTTTGCGCCGACAGCCATGAAAGCAGTGACAGCGGATGGGGCGCCATGATAAACATCAGGGGTCCACATTTGGAAGGGGACGACAGCGACCTTGAATCCAAAGCCGACCAGGATCAGCCCCGCGCCGATCACCAGTAAGGTCAGGTCCGCGCTGCCCGCGTTGATCGCCGCCACGATCTCGCCCAGGGCTGTCGAGCCTGTAGCGCCAAAGGCCAGGGCTACGCCGTAAACCACAAATCCACCTGCGAATGCACCCAGCAGGAAGTATTTCATGGCCGCTTCTTCAGAATCCGGTTTGGGTCTGGCGAACCCTGCCAAAACGTAGAGTGGTATGGAGAGCAGCTCCAGCGCCAGGAATACCACGATCAGGTCAGCCGCCGCGGACATCAACATCATCCCACTGATCGAGAATAACAGCAGCACATAGTATTCCCCACGATCGAGGTTCATGCGTTTGTTGTAATCGAAAGCCAGGGCGATGCCTGCTAAGCCGCTGATGGCAAACAGAATATTTAGATATCCGGTAAAGCCATCGACAACGACCATTCCATTGAAGCCGATGTAGGTGTCCCCAGACTGGGTAATGGAAAAACCCAGGGTCAAGCAGAGGCCAATCGTAGCCAGGAGGGGCGTCAGCCACGAGTTCTTATTGTTGAAGGCATCTACCAGCAGCAGGACACACCCCCAGGCGACCAGGATGATAATGGGAAGGATGGAGAGCAAATCAGTACTAGTCATAAAATCTCTCTACTTATTGGACACGGATCGCCACAGACGTGATTTTGGCATCACGGATTGTAGGGGTATCTTTTTCCCTTAATATAAAATCCGTGATCATCCGTGTGATCCGTGTCCCATTCGTTAATGCATCGCAACGGCGGCAGCTTGTACTGTTGCTACCAGCTTATCCACCGTGGGGGCAATCAGGGCGAAGAAGGGTTTGGGGTACAGGCCGATCCAAAAAATGAGAACCAGGATGGGAACCAGGGTGACGATCTCACGCCAGTTCAGATCCTTGATGCTGTGTCCGTGTTTCTTGACTTCTTCGACCACAGAGCCTTCAGGCCCCAGGAACATCTTCTGGAACATGTAGAGCATATAGACCGCGGCCAGGATCACACCGATGGCGGAAAGTCCAGCGTACCATGGGGAGCCGATACTCTCAGAGCCAAAAGCACCCAGCAAGATGGTGAACTCGCCGACGAAGCCGTTCAGGCCGGGCAACCCCATCGAGGACAGGGCGACGATCAAGGTCAGTGTTCCGAAGACTGGGGTCAACTTCCACAGACCGCCATAGACATCGAAGTCGCGGGTATGAGTCTGCTCATAGATCATACCCACCAGGAGGAATAATGCGCCCGTGCTCAAGCCGTGGTTGATCATCTGCAATATGCCACCCTGAATCCCCTGGGGATTGAGGGCGAAGAGGCCCAGCATCACAAAACCCAGGTGGCTGACTGAGGAATAGGCAACCAGCTTCTTGATATCCTTTTGAGCATAGGAAACCGCCGCACCATAGATGATGCCGATGACCGCCAGCAGCGCCATCCAGGGGGCGGCTTTGACTGCCGCAGCCGGGAAGATGGGGATATTGAAGCGCACGAAGCCGTAGGTACCCATTTTTAGCAAGACACCAGCAAGGATGACTGAACCGGCAGTAGGCGCTTCTACGTGGGCATCCGGGAGCCACGAGTGCAATGGCCACATGGGCACTTTGATGGCGAATGCCGCCGCAAAGGCCAGGAAGAGCCACAACTGAATATTGGCTGGAATGCCGCCTTTGGCAATCAGTTCCGGCACTGCGAAGGTGCCCTGGTAAATGCCTAACCATAGAATGGCCAGGAGCATCAACAGCGAGCCTGCCATGGTGTACAGGAAGAACTTGATGGCTGCGTACATGCGGTTGGGCCCGCCCCAGATTCCAATCAGGAAATACATCGGCACCAGAGTGAACTCCCAGAAGATGTAAAATAGGAACAGATCTTGGGCCAGGAAGACACCCATCATGCCAACTTCTAACAGCAGGAAGAAAAGCATGAAATCTTTAACCCGTTCTTCAATAGCAGTCCAGGTCGACAGGATCGAAATCGGCGTCAGGAAGGTGGTCAGCAGCACCAGCAAGATGCTCAAACCGTCCACGCCCATGTAGTAGCTGATATTCCAGCCAGCCACCTGGATCCAGGGTAGGTTGATCACCATTTGCAGGTCAGGGTTTTTGGCGTTGAATTCAGCCAGCAGCCACATCGAAATGCCGAAAGTGATCAGCGAGGTGATCAGCGCGGTCCATCGCATGGCGTTCTTGCGGTCAGGTCGGATGAAAAACAAAGCCAACACGCCTAAGAGGGGGAAGAAGGTCACCAAGGTGAGAGGATGTAACAAAGAGTTCATATTCAATAGTCCTCCGTTTATACGTTGGAACGTTCAAACGTTCAACGTTCGACGGTTATTTCAAAATGAGATATCCTAATATGGCAATAACGCCGATAAATACTGAAAGGGCATAGTTGCGTACAAAACCGGTCTGGATGCCGCGCAGGCGCTGCGCTAGTTCTTGGGTGCCAGCGCCCAAGCCGTTCGCGAAGCCGTCGATGCCGCGCTGGTCGAACCAGCGGTCCAGGAATGTTTTGCTGAACCATTGGAAGGTTCCGGCGATGACTTTGTCGTGGAACCAATCGTGCCAGAAGCGCCAGTCGATTACATCGGCGAAAAAGCGGGCCAGGGCAATGTAGGGATTCAGGATCACAGCCCAATAAAGCTCGTCGATCCACCATTTGTTCTCCATGCCAGTGAAGATGGGTCCCAGAATCCGTTTGAGTGGGTCTGGCTGATCCATGGAGACTGTTCTACGCCCGTAGAGTAGCCAAGAAATTCCAATGGCGACCAAGGCTAAAACTGTCGAGGTGATCGCTACGGTGAAGTTAAATTCGCCGTGGTGCAGGTGCAGGTGGAATTTCTCATAGGTTAGTTCGATCCAGTGAGTGAATGTGCCCACACCAGGCAAGTTGAGCGCACCACCGAGAATGGAAAGCGCGGCCAGCACCATCAACGGTACTGTCATCACCGGGGGACTCTCTTCGGCGTGTTCAGCCGCTTCATGCTTTGGCTTTCCAAAGAAGACCATCCATACCTGGCGGCCCATGTAAAAGGCGGTGAAGAAGGCTGCAATAGCTAAGAGCATATAGACTGTAGAATTCAAGGCAGTCGCTTCGGCCAGAATCTCATCCTTGGACCAGAATCCAGCGAAGGGGAAGATGCCCGCCAGGGCAAGTGTGCCGATTATGTACAACCAGAAAGTGACCGGCATCGTTTTGCGCATGCCACCCATATTGCGCATATCACCAGGGTCAAACACTTCTTCCTCATGGTGATCACCGTGACCATGGTCGTCGTGATCATGGTGCCCATGGTGGTGTCCACGTTCGACTCCCAGGATTACCGAGCCAGCCGAAAGGAAGAGCAGCGCCTTGAAGAAAGCGTGTGTCACCAGGTGGAACATCCCGGCTACGAATGCGCCCATTCCGACCGCCGCAACCATGAAGCCCAATTGGCTGATGGTGGAGTAGGCTAGCACTTTCTTTATATCGTATTGGCCCACAGCGATGGTCGCGGCAAACAGCGCTGTTGCAGCTCCCACGATGGCGACAATCCATTGGGCTTGTGGGACCAGCATATAGAGCGGCGCGGAGCGGGCAACCAAGTACACGCCCGCAGTGACCATGGTGGCGGCGTGGATCAAGGCTGAAACCGGCGTTGGGCCGGCCATCGCGTCTGGGAGCCAGACATAGAGTGGAATCTGTGCTGACTTACCAGCTACACCCAAGAGCATGAACAAGGTGATTGCTAGAATTACACCCGGCTGGTGTTCGGCGATGTGTTCGGCTGCCAAGAAGACATTGTCAAACTGTACGCTCTTGAAAGCCCAGAACATGATCATGCCGGCGATCAGAAAGCCCAAGTCACCCACACGATTGGTAACAAAGGCTTTCTTAGCGGCCATGGCATTAGCCGTGCTCGGTCGGGCCAGGGTATCCATTTCGTACCAGAATCCGATCAATAAAAAGGAGCACAGCCCAACGCCCTCCCAACCCACGAATAGCATCAAGTAGTTGTCCCCGCTGACCAGGATCATCATCGCGGCAATGAATAAATTCAAGAATACAAAAAAGCGGCGGAAGCGTCCGGGATCGTTCTTGAAGCGTACATCTTCGTGCATGTAGCCGATGGCATAGATATGGATCAAGGTGCCCACACCCCCAACGACCATCATCATGGTTACCGATAATGTGTCTACCCTGAAGGCCCAATCGAGCTGTAATTCGCCGATGGCGATCCACTCCGCCAAGAGGATGGTGGCTCCCTCGTGGTGGGCTCTTAGGGAAAGTGCTAGTAGCACAGCGACTACAAACGTTAGACCAGATGCCGTGCTGGCAACTGTGCCAATCACTTTCTCGCTAAAGCGTCCACCAAAGATGATATTGATCAGCAGACCAATTACCGGAAAGAAGACCAGCCAGGGTGCCAGATAAAAGAAGTTGGGTCCGGATGTTACGATTTCACTAAGGAGCATAATTTTCTCCGAATACTAGAGATTGGATATTAGATACTGGGGGTTACTGATTGGCTCAATCTCCAATCTCTAATATCTAATTTCTATTAACCTTTCAAACTGCTCAGTTGATCGACATCGATGCTCTGCTTGGTGCGGAAGATGGCGACGATCAACGCCAGTCCAACCGCCACTTCTGCTGCCGCCACTGTCATGATGAAGAAGACAAAGATTTGCCCGCTCAAAGCTTCGTGCGCTCGCGCAAAGGCTACAAAGGCCAGGTTGGCAGCATTGAGCATCAATTCGATGGACATAAAAATAATGATTGCGTTTCGCCGGATCAACACGCCTAGCGCGCCGATGGCGAATAAGATTGCGGATAATCCTACGTAATATGATACAGGGAGCATAGTGTTCTCCAAAACGTGTAAACGTTACACGTTCAACGTTGTACGTTTTTATTCTCTTTGCGAGTCAAGACAATCGCGCCGATCATTGCCACCAAAAGCAGAATCGATGTCACCTCGAAGGGCAATAAATATTCTTGGAACAGCATGGAGCCCACCGAGGCAGGGCTGCCGAAGCCTTCGGGTAGGTTTTTGACTGCCACGAGTTCACCGGCCTGAAAGAAGAGAATGTAAAGAGTTTCTGCGATCAGACTTACCCCAAGGAGGATTGCCAGGGGGCGCTGCCAGGCCAGGGTCTCACTCTTGCCAAGTTTCTCAGCGCCAAGCAACATGATCACGAACAAGAAGAGCACCATGATCGCCCCGGCATATACGGCGACCTGACTCACAGCGATAAAAGCACCCCCCAGCAGCAAATAGAAGATCGCCACCGTGACGAAGTTGATGATCAAATAGATTGCGGAGTAGACTGCGTTGCGGCTGAAGAGCATCCCTAAGCCAGAGCCAATGGCAATCAAGGCAAGCAAAATAAAGGTGATTAATTCAGGTGTCATATTTCAGTTTCCAATTGTTTGTGATCCGTGGTCAGTTATTCTGTAAACTGATTACTAGATCACTAATCCGTCGGGTCTGCCATCTCTGGCACGGAGCGGGTGAACACTCCCGGCTCGACTTCCTGCGGGGTTGGTTTCCCATTCTCGGGCACTGGGACCAGCAATCTCTCCTTGGTGTAGATCGCCTCGGCCCGGCTGACGAAGGATAATTCGTAGTTATCTTCGAGCGTAATCGCCTCTGTGGGGCAGGCGTCCTCACAATATCCACAATAAATGCAGCGCAGCATGTTGATTTCGTACGTGCTGGCGAAGCGCTCTCCCGGAGAAAAACGCTCGTCATCCGAATTTTCTGCAGATTCAACGAAAATAGCATCTGCGGGACAGGCCGCTGCGCAAAGTGAGCATCCAATGCATTTTTCTAGCCCATTCTCATAGCGATTGAGAACATGTCGGCCGCGGAAACGCGAGCTAACCGGGCGCTTGACCTCTGGATATTGAATGGTCACCGGTTTTTCGAACATGGATTTCAGGGTGATCCATAACCCTTTGAATAATTCTTGAACACGGGCTCTTTCGGGGAACGCCATGTGTAATCTCCTTTGAGCGAGCAGATGCGTTCCGATCATCCGCTCGCCACCCCAGTGCTCATGCACTGGGGGCTAGTTACTTATTACTTAACCTCTAAATACCAATATTATGGCGGTCACAAAGACATTCGCCAGCGAAAGGGGCAGTAGGATTTTCCAACCAAAGGCCATCAGACGGTCATATCGGAAGCGCGGGAAAGTAGCCCGCACCCAGATCATGCCAAAGAGCAAGATCAAAATTTTGACAAAGAGCACCAAAGGCTCCAGGAATGCGGGCACATCGATGAACGGTAAGCGGTAACCGCCCAAGAACAGCGTTGCCCCAATCGCAGAAATTGCGATCATCTTGATGTATTCTGCCATGAAGAACAGGGCAAACTTCATGCCTGAATATTCGGCGTGATAGCCGGCAGTCAACTCTTGTTCAGCCTCGGGCATGTCGAAGGGTGAGCGGTTGATCTCAGCCAATCCTGCGATCAAAAAGATGATAAAAGCTACCAGTTGGGGGATGGCGAACCAGACATTCTTCTGGGCTTCGACGATATCCACCAGGCTCATGGAGCCAGCTAACATGATCGGCCCGATAAATGAAATTCCTAATGCCAGTTCATAGCTGACCATTTGAGCCGAAGATCGCAAGCCACCTAATAAGGCGTATTTGTTGTTCGAGGACCATCCCGCGATCACAATGCCGTATACGGCGATGGAAGCAACTGCCGTCAAGTAGAGCACACCCACATTGGCGTTCGAAAGGTATAGGTTGATCTCTCGCCCACCGATGATCACCTGGCTTCCCCAGGGGATCACCGCCCAGATGATCAATGCGGGTAGCACCGTGATGATCGGGGCCAAGACGAACATCAGTTTGTCTGCTGTGGCGGGAATGAGTTCTTCATTGAAGATCAATTTGATACCATCGGCTACGGGTTGTAAGATCCCAAAAGGACCTGCCCGATTGGGACCGACGCGTACCTGGATGCGGGCCAGTGCCCTGCGCTCGTAGAGGGTCAGGTATGCAAAACCTGTCACGCCAAATAGTAGCAGGATGGCAGATTTGATGACCCATTCAATGATTAATGCTGGTTCCATAAAAATACCTCGTTACGCCTCAGGCCAGTGCCGATTCGGCGATTCGAATTTCAAAGACACTTGGTCCGTCAATCGATACGCCCATACTACGGGGGATAAGAGTAAAACCTTGGGGAACAGCCTCATCTTCCTTCACGACCACATTGCTGGTCTCTCCTCCATTTACGGAGATCCCTACCATCATGCCGTCCGTGGTCTTCAGGGTGTGGGAATCTTTGGGGTTGACCAGGATAAACGGCTCTGGAAGCCGGGGGTGCAGCACCTCCGAGGGGGTGATCATGCTCCCATGGTCGTAAAGCAACGTGATAGGCACAGCGACCACATCACCCTCTGGTAAACCTTTAGGGTTTTCCGAAACCCTAAAGGTTTCAGAAGCTCTCTGGGGTGCCAACTGAATCCCCAGCCCCTGCTTGTTCTCATAGCCAGTCCCGCCATAATAAAGATCACCACGCCCGACGATAGGCCACTGTTCGGTGGTTTCAGCTAGTTTCTGATAGCTGATCTCTTCGTACCCAGGAATCTCCGCGCTAAGTTGGGGCAAAACTAGAGATGGGAAGCGCCCTTTGAGTTCCACGCCAACTTTTTCGCCAATTTGAGCGGCAATGTCGAAATCGGGGCGGGTTTCGCCCTTGGGCAGCACCACCGGGTAGAAACGCTGCACGCGCCGTTCTCCGGATGTGAAGGTGCCCTCCCGCTCGGTTTGGGCCTGTGCTGGTAAAACTACATCGGCCAGTTCCGCAGTCTCTGTAAGGAATAGCTCTTGCACGACAACAAATTCAGCCTGCGTGATCGTCTCTGCCAGAGCAGGGTTGTCACCGACGGGGTTTACGCCCGCGATGTAGAGCACTTTGGCAGCATCGAAATCTGCGCCGGGGCGGAAGCCGATGTCCCAGGCCCCTTGCGTGTTCGCACCTTGCCAGACGCCAACCAGGCCGCTGTTCGCTTTGCCAACATGCTTCGACTCAACCAGAAGATTTGCGCAGGTATTTGCAAGGGCTTCCGATGTCTCCAGCCCAATCCCTTCACTACCGAAGAAAACCACAACGTTTTCTGCGTCGGTCAGGTTTTCGACCTGTCCCACAGCTTTGATTTCTTCACCATACTGATATCGGATGATGTTCGATGCATAGCGATCCAACTTGGTGGGGCGCGGGTTGGCGACGATCAGTTTGGCGCCGCGCTCGGCGGCAGCTTTGACCCTCAGCCACCATACCGGAGCTTCTTCTTCAAGGTCACAGGTGACGACTACGATTGCATCACCCTCGCCTAGATCAGCGAGATTGGAACCTGCTCCCAGACTAAATTGAGCGACCAGATCGCCGCCAGCCATATAGGAATGCAGTCCAGCTTTGCCGCCCAAAGCCTCTGTGAGTTTCTTTAGATTGAAAAGATCTTCATTAGGAAGCCGCCCTGATACCAGGGTTAGCAATCCCTCTCCAGCATTTTTGAGTTGATCGGCTACGAAAGCCAAAGCTTCGTCCCAACTAGTGGGAGTCAGTTTCCCACCTTTTCGGATCAGTGGTTGCGTTAGTCGCTCTTCGTTCTCGGTGAAGTGATAAGCAAAGCGCCCCTTGTCGCAGATCCACAGCTCGTTGACCCCCTCATTCTGGCGCGGCATGGCACGTTTGATGACAATATCGCCGCCTGATTTTGCCTCGCGGCGGGTATTGTAGGTCATATTGCAGCCCACTGGACAATGTGTGCAGATCGATGCAGCGCTTTTGAGTTCCCAAGGTCGCGCCCCAAAGCGGAAGTCCGCGGTGGTCAGCGCTCCTACGGGACAAATATCGGTGGTATTGCCCGACCAATAGGAGTCGAAGCCGGGATCCGAATTGGTGATGATGTCAGTTGCCCGACCGCGGTTGAAGAATTCAAGCACCGCGTCGTCGACGATCTCTTCCTGGAAGCGGATGCAGCGCGCACATTGGATGCAGCGCTCACGATCCAGCCAGATTAGGTCGCCAAGGGGGATATTTTTATCAAAATGAATCTTTTCATCGAAGATAAACCGGCTCTCACCAGGTCCATGTGCCATGGTCAGGTTCTGCAAGGGACATTCACCACCCTTGTCGCAGATTGGGCAATCGAGCGGGTGGGATGTCAGCAGTAGTTCGACGATCTCCTGTCGACCCTGCTGGACTTTCTCCGTCATTCCCTCGACCACCATACCTTCGGAAACAGGCACAGTGCAGGCGGTTTCCAGCTTCCAACCAAACTGAATCTTGGGGGAACCATCCTCTTCGAGGACGATTTCCCCGCTGTCGCGGTCATGCACAGGACGGCCAATATCGACCAGGCACATCCGGCACATGCCTACGGGTTCCATCTTGGGATGGTAGCAGAAGACAGGGATGTCGATGCCGATCTTCTTGGCGGCGTCGACAACTAAGGTGCCTTCTGGAACTGAGACTTGCTTACCGTCGATGGTTAGTGTGACTTCTTTTGTCATATTGTTATCTCGTCATTGTGCCACTGAGATCACAGAGAATTCCGAATTGTTATTGTTGTGCTCTGTAGACTCTGTGGTGATTTTATTTAATCGCAGCTTCGAAATCCTCAGGGAAGCGTTCGATACCGGTCATTACAGCCTGGATGGAGAATTCGCCTAACGCGCACAGGCATTTATTTTCGATCTGCTTGGCAACGCTGTTGAGCAATACAACATCATTTTGGCTGGCCTGTCCCTCGTGGATACGCTCGATGATATGACTCATCCAGTAATTGCCCTCGCGACAGGGCGTACATTTGCCGCAAGATTCATGCTTGAAGAAATTGATGGTTTTGTTGAGCACCCAGTCGATGCTTACGGTATCGTCGATGACGATCACCGAAGCGGAACCCAGGTCAGCGTTCAATTCGCGCACCGAGGCATAATCCATAGGGGTATCAAGCGCTTTATCGTCAGCGACGATCAGCGCAGAGGAGGCGCCCGCAGCCATGATTGCTCGGACGGGACGATCATCGATGATGCCGCCACCATGTTCATAGATCAGTTCGCGGAAGGTCGTACCAAAAGGCAACTCGTAGTTACCAGGTTTCTTGACACGCCCAGACAAACTGAATATTTTCACGCCAGCAGTATCTTCAGTGCCCAATGATTGATACCAATCGCCACCTTTGGTAATGATCAGGGGTACGTTTGTGAGTGTCTCAACATTGTTGACTACAGTAGGCTTGCCGTACAGGCCAAAAGATGGCGGGAAGGGGGGGCGCAAGCGAGGTTGACCACGCTTGCCTTCCATCGATTCCAGCAGGGCGGTCTCCTCACCGCAGATATACGCGCCTGCACCTAAATGAGTGTAGATGCGCAGCGAGTAATCCGTACCGAAGAGATTGTCGCCGAGGATGCCAGTTTGCTCGAGTTCGGCGATTTTCTCATCGAGCATATGAGTCAACTGCCAAAACTCGCCCCGGCAATAGACATAGGCTTCGGTGGCGCCCACTGCATAAGAAGCAATCGCCACCCCCTCTAAAAATTGGAAGGGATTACTTTCCATGATCTCGCGATCTTTGAAAGTGCCTGGCTCAGACTCATCGGCGTTAGCGACCACATAGTGGGGCCAATTGCCGTTATCCATGAAGGACCATTTCAACCCAGTGGGGAAACCAGCACCGCCGCGACCCCGTAGCCCAGAAGTCTTGACAATTTCAGTTACTTCCTCTGGCTTCATCGCCGTGACGACCTTTTCGAAAGCCTCGAATCCGCCATTCTTCTTATATACTTCCAGTTTGTTTAGCTCTGGAATCTCTCGGTGACGAAGGAGCACGTAATCAGCCATTATTTCTCCTCCTTCTTCCACGTTTCGATCAATTCCAAAGTGTTCTCAACGGTCATATCCTCATGATAGGTCAAGCCCTCGCCAGTTTGTACCTGGAACATGGGCGCTTTATCGCACCCTGCCAGGCACATTACCCCTTCCACGGTTACCAGCCCATCTTCAGTGGTCTCACCAACCCTGATGCCCAGGTTGTCACAGAGCTTCTCCAGGAATTCATCGGCCCCGCGCAGGGCACAAGGTAGATCATTGCAAACCTGAATGCGATATGTGCCGCCTTGTTCGTCGTGGTACAGAGTATAAAAACCAACCAGAGTGACCACTTCTGTAGGAGTCATTTCCAGAATTTCAGCGATCTCGTTGATGTCTTGTTTGGTAACGTGCCCGTCTTCGCGTTGGGCCATATACAGCAGGGACATCACTGCAGATCGTTTCTGATCTGGAGGATATTTTGCGATAATCTTTTCGATTTCGTCTGCGTAATTTTCTGCGATCTTGTTCACCTGTCCGAATCTCCCAAAACGATGTCGATACTGCCGATGATCGCCACTAAGTCGGCGACCAACAACCCTTTACTCAAGACAGGCAGAGCCTGTAAGTGCACGAAAGAAGGCGTGCGCCAGTGAACGCGGTAGGGCTTGTTGCCGCCATCTCCCTCGAGATAGACACCCAGTTCCCCACGTGGTGAAGATACGGGCATATAGACATATTCGGCTGGAGCGTCAAATCCATCCGTCCACAATTTGAAGTGGTGGATCAATGCTTCCATGCTGGTACCTAACTCCGAGCGGGGGGGCGGGACGAATTTTCGGTTGTTGCTGCGCACCGGAGCCCCGTCTAGCTCCCTGAGTTTTTCCATTCCCTGTTCGATGATAGACAGAGATTGCCAAAACTCTTCCATGCGGCAGATGTATCGGGCGAAGACATCTCCAGCTGTTTCGGTGGGAACCTCGAATTCGAACTCATCGTAGCCAGAGTAAGGCCGGGCTTTGCGGTTGTCGAAAGCCACACCAGAACCCCGCAAGGTTGGGCCGGTCAGTCCCCAGGCAACAGCATCTTCCCCAGAGATCACCCCGATGCCCTTGGTGCGGTCGATGAAGAGTGGGTTTTTAGTCAGCAGGCCGTGATATTGTTCGATACGGGCAGGAAAATAATCCAAGAAATCTTGTACCGTGGAATAGAATTCCTCGGGGACATCTCGCCACAAGCCGCCCGGTCGGATATAGGTGGTCATCATGCGCTGGCCGGAAACCAATTCCAGGATATCGAGAATTACCTCGCGCTCACGGAAACAGTATAGGAACATCGACATGGCAGCCAGGTCCAGCGACTGGGTCCCCAGCCAGACCAGGTGCGAAGCGATGCGCTGCAGCTCCGCCAGAATGACTCGAATGACCTGTGCTCTTGGAGGTACATCCAGATCAACCAGTTTTTCCACAGCGAGGCAGAAGGCCAGGTTGTTGCCGACCGTATTGAGATAATCCAACCGGTCGGTCATTACCTCAGCCTGTTCGTAGCGCTTTGCTTCCATATTCTTTTCGATCCCTGTATGAAGGAAGCCGATATCAGGAACACAGTTGATGATGGTCTCGCCGTCGAGTTCCAGCATCAAACGCAGCACCCCGTGGGTGCTGGGGTGCTGAGGGCCCATGTTGAGCAACATGGTGTCGCCCTGGATTGCTCGATCGGAGACCAGGTGTTTTAGTTCATCTAAGGTTACTTCTTGAAGTTGGACCATAAAAACCTCATAACGTATCACGTATCACGTTTTACGTTTCATTCTTTAACATAAGGCTTCTTCGCATCGATTTCGTTGGCATTGAAACTGAACTGCACTTCCTCGTATCCCAAAGGATAATCCTTGCGCAAGGGATGCCCTTCCCATTCAAAGGGCATCAGAATGCGGCGTAGGTCGGAGTGCCCTTCAGCCTTGATGCCAAACATATCCCAGAGTTCGCGCTCGTGCCAGTTTGCATTGGGGAATAGACCCTCGATTGTGGGTACAACAGGGTCGTCTCCGGGCACCTTAGCTCGCAGCCTTATTGTGATATTGTCGTCGAGGGAATAAAGTTGATAAACCACATGGAATCTGGGATCGCCCTCCGGCCAATAATCTACCGCTGTCAGGCTTGAGAGCAAATTGAAGCCGCACTCATCTCGCAGAGTTTGGCAAATGGCCACCACATCCCTTGGCGAAATAAGCAATGAATATTCATCACTGAAGATGTGTTTTTTTACTTCAAAACTTGTCTCGATTTTCTGAATAGCATTGGCAAGTTTTTCGTTCATCTAATATCCAATCTCTAATATCTAAACTTACTTCCATTTTGTAAGTTTTTCGTTCTCGACTTTTTCGTACAGCGTCAAAATGCCATGGATTAGGCCTTCGGGACGTGGCGGACAGCCAGCGACGTACACATCGATCGGGATGACTTCATCAACCCCCTGAACGATGGCATAGTTATTGAAGACACCGCCACTGGAAGCGCAGTCCCCCATGGCAATAGCCCACTTGGGGTCAGGTAATTGGTCGTACAGCCGGCGGATGACCGGGGCCATCTTGCGGCTCACGCGTCCCGCCACAATCAATAGGTCAGATTGCCGAGGGCTGGCGCGCATCAGCTCCATGCCAAAGCGGCTCATATCATAATGCGAGGCCTGAGCATGCATCATCTCGATGGCACAGCAGGCCAACCCCGATAGAAGTGGCCACATCGCACGCGTGCGGCTCCAGTTGACAGCTTTTTCTAACGTTGTGGTAACGATCCCCATATTACCGAGTTTTTGTTCTATTCCCATTCCAGGGCTCCTTTCTTCCAGGCATACACATAGCCTACCAATAAAATAAGAATGAAGACAAACATTTCTACTAGTGCAAAAATCCCCAGGCTGTTGTCGATGAAGTCACGCAGCACAACTGCCCAGGGAAGGAAGAAGATGATCTCGATGTCGAAAAGGATGAATAGAACGGCGATCAAATAGAACTTGACAGACATTCGCCGGGTGCCAGGGCCATAGGGATTCATGCCTGATTCGTAGGGCATGGCTTTGGCATCCGTCTGGCGCTTTGGCCCGAATGCGTGGCCTAAAATGACCACCAGACCCGCGAGCCCGGTGGCCAAAACAATAAGGATTGCAATAGGAAGATACTCTAAGAGCATAAGAAATCCTCGAAAAATTCAGTTTTTCGGATGGCTATTTTTCGAACTTGCCGAAGTATATCATAGGACGCTATTTATATCTAGTGAAAATTTTCACATATTTAATTGTGGCTTAAATCAAGTGTTTTGATGGGTTAAAAAGATCGGCGAGCGTGAGAATCACGCTCGCCGATCTCTTTAGGAGGACCACCAATCTTCTTGACATGGGGGGGGC
>CAYWIC010000048.1:28082-32821 GCA_964458115.1 uncultured Anaerolineales bacterium
TAATGGTGGTTTGACACCTGCAAGATACCAATAAAAGGAGAGGCAGGTACCAACACGTATATATTACACCATTTTGATCTAAATTGCATTAAAATTACATTAAATATTTAGATTTCCTTTAGGTAAATTGTCGAAGATTGTGGGTTACTCTAGTCTCGTTTGCCTTTCCCATCCTTGTTGCCAAATAAACGCAGCCAATCCTCGACTTCGGCCGGACTAAGACTGATCTCCGCATTTTCTTCAATACCTGATGCCCCCTCAGATTTGTGTTGTGCCATTTCGGTGGCAAATTCCTCCGAACTGACGATGCGAGCGTGAACCCCTCGGGCTGCAGCTTGTATTTGACGATCTGAGCTGACTACAGTCCAGGTGCTTGCAGCGCGGCCAAGCTTCTCCAGGCGGCGTTGGATTGCTGCATCCGCGGTACTCCCCTGACGGATAAAATGCGCGCTTACTGCCCCAAAGCGTTGCGTACGGTTGTACCCCGGAGGTGCGTTATCGAAATAAACTTCGATTTTCTTGCCAGTTTGCTGGTGGAAAACTTGCAACCTTTGAATAAGTTGAATTTCGTCATCTATGCTTGCGATGCTGAGTCCATCAACTTTTGGGATTAGATTATGTCCATCGATTAGATATGGCATCTGAAGTGTTTTATAATATGGAGCGGAGTTTATAGTATTCGGTAATGGCATCGATTGTAGCGGCAGGCCATTAGCCCGTCAATGCCTTCAAATATTTAGGCAGGTTGCCTTATGCAATGGAAACGTCTAATACTTTATTTGCTAATCAATGTGATCGTCTCAGCGGTTACTACAATCATGGTAATTTCTGTGTGGGATCGCGCCCAACGGGATGCCTTTGAGCGTACTGTGGCGGAAGTCGTCTTACCAACTGCTGCTCCTACTCGTGCGAATCAACCTGTAGAGCCGACTCTCCGTCCAACTATTCCGTTGCAAGTCCATCAAGTCCGTTCAGGGGAAACCCTGGGTGATATTGCCTTGGAGTTCGATGTCACAGTCGAAGAGCTGATGGAGATTAATGGTTTGACTGATCCGGATGCTCTTGCCGCGGGGCAGGTGGTTTATGTGCCCGAACAAGGTGCCGTTCCCGAACAGGTTCCGCCAACATCTGTACCGGAGCAGGCTTCGAGCCCAGCCGAAGGTCAAATTGAAATCGTCGTTGTAGTGGGAGTTAGTGACTTGAATACAGAGCGTTTGATTTTGGGGGAATCTGGGGGTGGCAAGCATGCTCTGGCTGGCTGGCAGTTGCATGATGAGAACGGCAATGTTTACACCTTCCCTCAAGCGACTCTGTATGAGAAAGGGCAGATCATGGTGAATACTCGCTCTGGCCTAGACAATCCCCTGGAGCTATTTTGGGGCCTTTCTGAACCTGTTTGGACTAACGGTGAAATCGTGACGCTCTATGATGCAGCCGGGGGTGTTCAGGCTACATACCAAATTCCCTGATATGAAAAAATTCCAACGTGCCATTGATGAACAGATTCGCCAAGCCATAAGAGATGGTCAATTCGAGAATTTGCCAGGTAAAGGTCAGCCGTTAGATTTGTCGGTCAACCCCCATGAAGACCCCGCCTGGCGTTTGGCTTTCCAGGCCATACGCTCTAGCGGGCACACTCTCCCTTGGATTGAGAAACGCCAACGAATCGAATCTGAACTTGAGTCTGCTTGTCAAGATTTAAAACGCGCCTGGGAGTGGAACCAACGTTCATTAGTCCAAGAGGGGTTGTCCTCCTATATCGAGAAGGAATGGTTGCGAGCCCAAAAAGATTTCCAAACCAAAGTAAGCGACCTGAATAAACGTATCTTCAATTACAACTTAGAGGTACCTTCAGATCAATTCCAACGTCGTCAAATCAATGTGGAGGGGGAGATCGAGCGAATAAAGAATGGCACTGATTGACCCATCTTCCCCCCTCATGTTACACTTCAATTACAACTAACAGTGTTAGGAGTTACACACTTGAAGCGTGGTGTACCGGTAATAGGGGGTGATGGTTTCACCATCACCCCCTATTACCGGTAATTTCCTCGTTGAGCGTTGTTGCAAATCTAGTTCACTGTGAACTGAATACCGGTTACGATATCATGACTCAAGCATACTATCGCAAATGGCGCCCCCAAAGGTGGGATCAGGTTGTTGGTCAGGAACATATCATCACCACTCTGCGTAATGCTGTGGGTTCTGACCGTGTAGCGCACGCGTATCTGTTCGCCGGCCCGCGTGGGACAGGCAAAACGAGTACTGCCAGGTTGCTGGCTAAAGCGGTCAACTGTTTGGCGGACGAAATGACTGACAGGCCTTGTGACCAGTGTGAGCATTGTGAGGCCGTCAACCAGGGACGTTTTCTGGATCTGATCGAAATCGATGCTGCCTCCAACACCAGTGTCGATGATGTGCGTGATCTGCGCGATAAGATCAATTTCTCCCCCAACCAGGCCCGTTATAAAGTGTATATCATTGACGAAGTTCACATGCTCTCCACGGCAGCTTTCAATGCTTTGTTGAAAACCTTAGAAGAGCCGCCTGGACATGCCATCTTCGTGTTGGCCACAACGGAAATCCATAAGATCCCAGCTACGGTGCTATCACGCTGCCAGCGCCATGAGTTCCGTAGCATTCCAGTAAATGATATTGTTGCTCATTTGAAAGAGGTTTCGTTGATCGAGGACCTGATCATCGATACAGAGGCCCTCTCGCTAATTGCCCGGCAGGCCACTGGCAGCCTGCGGGATGCCGTATCGCTGCTCGACCAGTTAGCTGCGACCTCCCAAGAGATCACGCTGGAGATGGCTCAGTCCATGTTGGGGACTGCAACTAACGAGGCAGTGTTGCAGATCATCGATGCCCTCAGTGAAAACGATTCTGCTGCGGGACTAGACCATATTTACCGAACATTGGATGGGGGCAGCGACCCGCGACAGTTTGCTCGTCAGATTGTCAATTATCTGCGCAACTTGTTGCTTGTCCGCGTGGGCAACGCCGATCAGGTTGATGTCACTTCGGATATGCGCGCTCGAATGGCAGAACATGCGCAGGCTTTTCAGATACCCGAATTGTTGGCCGTCATCCGTAATTTCAATCGCGCTGCTCACGAGGGTCGGAACGCCTGGCAGCCAGCACTTCCCTTGGAGATGGCTTTTGTTGAATCGTTAGATATTTCTTTGGATGCAGAACCTGCTCCAGAGTCACCACACACCCCAAAGGTGGTTGCCGAGCGCCCTGTCGAAGTGGCAGCAGATCCCAAACCTACCCCTGCCCAAAAAACGGATACCACCGAATCCAAACCGGTGACAGAGTCTTTGCCCCAAAATGTGGCCACAAACTGGGAGAAAATCTTGCAAATCGTTCGAGAAAAGAATCCTCAGACACAGGCGTTGCTCAATTCCTGTCGGCCACTGGGGGTCAAGGGCAATGCCCTGGTTTTGGGTTTCAATGGCGAATTTGCGAAATCGAAAATGGAGTCGGAAGGGAATATCGATACTTTTCTGGAAGCCATGGAGCAAGTCATTGGCAAAACAATGCCGGTGCTGTGCATTGTTGCTCAGGGAGGCGAATTGCCCCCAGACATTGACCAGGATGGTATGGTGGCCACGGCGTTACGCGATCTGGGTGGCAAGATTGTCGATGTTCAATAACTGAAACTGGAGGATTTATGGCAAAACGAAATAAACAGCCGCGACCCCCAATGGGTGGGGGCGGTATGATGAAACAAATTCAACAATTGCAAGAGCAGTTGTTGGCGGCGCAAGATGCTCTGGCTGAGGAGACCATTTCGGCTACCGCAGGCGGTGGTGTTATCAAGGTGACTGTTACGGGGGATCAGCAAGTTCAATCCATCGAGATCGACCCAGTCATCCTCGAAGATGCAGACGTTGAAATGTTGCAGGATTTGATCCTTTCGGCGATAAACAGCGCGATGGAGCAATCGCGCGACCTGGCTGCGGAGCGGCTTGGCCCGCTAACTGGCGGCTTACCGTTTTAATATGCAAATAGCAAATTGCCCATTTTGCTTATGTCCCTCCCTGCCCCAATTCAGAACCTGATCGAAGCTTTTTCGCGTTTGCCTGGCGTTGGCCCCAAGACGGCTTCACGGCTGACATTTTTTTTGTTGCGTTCCCCAGAGAATTTATCGCTGGATTTAGCGCAGGCGTTGGATTCATTGAAATCTGGGACGGCATTTTGCCAGACTTGCTTCAATATCACGGATGCAGGGCGCGTGGAGTGTGTTATTTGCGCAAATGACGAACGAGACCACGGCACCCTTTGTGTGGTTGAAGAACCTCTGGATGTGTTAGCGATCGAAAAAACAGGCGGGTATCAGGGTGTATTTCACGTGTTGCATGGTGCGTTATCGCCCATCGAAGGCGTCAGCCCTGAAGATTTGAAAATCCGTGAATTAATGTCTCGTTTGCACAGTGGCGATGTGCGAGAGATAATCTTGGCCACAAACCCCAGCATGGAGGGGGATGCAACTGCGATGTATTTGCGCAATCAATTGGAAAATTTGGATTTACAAATCACACGTTTGGCGCGTGGATTGCCCATGGGAGGGGACTTGGAATACGCGGATCAGAACACACTTTTAAGAGCTTTAGCAGGCCGTCAAAGCATGGAATAGCCTTAAAACAGGGCCAATTTGAACGAATATTCAAAATTGGTTAAAAAAACCCTTGACAAGCATTTTTTTATCTGTATAATTCCCCACCGTTGTAAAA
>CAYWIC010000049.1:0-32570 GCA_964458115.1 uncultured Anaerolineales bacterium
GCACCCCACTCACCCCTACATCTGGGGGATCACCCCGGCAACTCCTAGAGAACCATAATTTCATTGTTCATGGCCGAGCATCTGATTTAAATGGAAAATTCAGGTCGCCGGTAAGCGAGATTTACCCTCGGCATGAGTCCTTACGGACACGATAATATCCTTCGCTACGCTCAGGATGACAAATAATAATTAGGCCCTTGCACATCAGTTTACCTGCTAGACAACGTCTTTTCGTTTCTGGAAGACCAATACCGCCACCATAAGCGCAGCCATAATGATCCCCATGATCGTCCAGCGGCCAATGACCGTTCCTCGGAAAGCCTGTTGGAAATTGTCGTAAATGGAACCCAAGACAGCCTCGGCGTTGTTAATAGCCTTCTCACGTGATTCCTGCCATTCGGCGCGCTCATCCCCATAAACCGTCATGGCAGCGGCGTATTCATCTCCTTGGACCTCTCGAAGTTCTGCATATTTATCCCCTTGCGCAGTGCGAACTTCGGAGTAAGCATCCCCCTGCGCGGTACTATCCTCTCGATAACCATCGAATTGACCGAGAATGCTGTCTTGATACTGATTGCCTTGATCCTGACGCTGGTCCATATAGGAACCCATATCCTGAGGATTCGATGGTGTCGGATAAGGTGTCAGCGAGGGTAATAGGGTAGGTGTTGGTAAGGCGGTTGGAGAAGGATACGCGGTAGGGTAGGGATAGGGCGTAGGGTGCGCCGGCTCTATGGGTTCAGGGTTGACGATCGCGGCTTGGGCTTTCTCATTGTAGAAATCATCCGACAAAATACCTGGGAAATCTACACATTCAGAAAAGATACTTGCGCCCATACAAGGGCACTTCCCCTTGAGCTCGTCAGGAAGTTTCAAGCGATCGGCCTTCGGGAAGCTGGTCCAACAAGGATCTTGATTGAGTTGTTCACCAACCCCCGTAATGCGAATGAAAGACTCGAAGGACCAGCGCGTCGGCATGAGGAAGCTGATCTGCTCCCCACCTGGGATCAAATCCAAGGGCAGCAAGGCTCCTGCGAAGAGAAATTGTGGCACCAAGACCACGATGATCAACATCATGGCTGAATTCTGATTTGGAGCAATGGCAGAAATCGTCAAGCCGATCAAATAACCACATAACGTTCCTAAAAATAACGTGATATAGAGCGAAAAATAGGCCGCGTTGGTAGGCACGCTGGGTTGCACGAACAAGATCCGGAAGAGCAAAAGAACACCCGCCTGATATATTGCCAATACTACCCCCACCCAGATTTTCGACATCACATATGGTAGGATCTTCAAATTCACTGCCCGTTCACGCTTATAAATATCATCCTCTTTTACGATTTCTCGTACGCTGCTCATGGCACCCACTAGCACAGTGATCAAGGCCATCATGAACCAGAGCGTAACGATCTTGGAAGCATCACCAACGATCGGATCATAGAGGTCATTGCCCCAAATGAAATCCATCAACCCTAAAACGGGCGCTAAAGCCACCATCAATCCCAAAGAAATCTTGTCCGCTACCAGGATTTTGAGATTCCTGGCCGATAATACTTTGAATTGTCGCAGAGAAGAAATGCGTTTCTTCGAACCTTGCACTTTACCAGCTGGAGTCATGCCCTTGGCGGCGACCATGGTATCCGTTGAAACCTGCTTCTCCATGAGGTTGCGATAAATCTGCGATTGCAAATATCGCTCTCGCCAGACCTCGGGGGAGCCGCGTGATTCATCGTTCAGGATGCGGTAAATATCATCGAACTCCATATCTTTTTCACGGCGCTCGCGTTCAGTGCGATAGTGATCGAAATACTCCAGCGCATCTTCGGGCGCACCGTAAAAGGCCATATTGCCACCCCGGGCCAGGAAGATGACTTTGTCACACATCATCACGTTCTTGGTGGCATGAGTGATCAAGATAATCGTGCGCCCCTGGTCTGCCAGGCGGCGCATTAATTTCATCATGTCATATTCAGTGCCGGGATCCAACCCGCTGGTGGGCTCATCGAGGAAGAACAGGCGCGGTTTAGTCAGCAACTCGACGCCAATCGAGACGCGTTTGAGCTGCCCGCCTGACAAACTCGAGATGGGGATATCTTTGCGCTCTGTCAGATCGAGTTCCCTGAGCACCTCGCTGACAACTGCCTGGCGCTCTTGAGAAGTAGTATCGGGCGGCATGCGCAACTGGGCTACATAATCCAGGGCTGATTCCGGGGTCAGTTCAGCGTGGACAATATCCTTTTGGGGCACATAGCCTATATCATCACGGAACATATCGTAGTGGTCGTACAGGTTGATGCCATTGACCAGGACATACCCATGGCTGGCAGGCCAATACCCACTGATGGCATTCATAAACGTAGATTTGCCCGCCCCGCTCATGCCCACCAACGCCACAAATTCATTAGGCTCCATAGTCAGGCTGATATCCTTGAGCAAATTCAGACCACTGGATACCACCTGGTTGATGTTGGCAGCTTCGATGCGAATGCCTTCCTCGATCTGACCTTGGAGCTGCTGGCCAGAAATCACAAACACATACGCCCCAATGCGGATCTGGTCCCAATCCTTCAAATAGGCTTCGCGCTCGATGCGCTGCTCATTAACATAAATGCCGTTCGTGCTGCGCAGGTCTTTGATCACAAAGCGTTTGCCCATGCGCTCTAATACGGCATGATATCGGCTGACCATGGGATGGTTCAAGACCACTTGATTGTCAGCCGCGCGCCCGATGGACACTTTGTCATGTCCGGTCAGGTTCATTGTACGCACAGACGATGGCGAAACCGGCACTTCGGCATCCAACATCGTCTTTGGCTCTCCCACCAAGGCGCCGGGGCCGACTTGTTGCAACGAAATTGCTTCTCCGGGCATCACCATGGTTCCACTGGCAGAGTGCATCACTCCAACGATTTCAGGCGCTTCCACATACAATGTGTGATGGCCCATGGCAATGAATTGGCCCATTTTCAGAGGATATTTCTGGTGAGGCTCGAGTTGCACGCCATCGATAAAGGTGCCATTGGTAGATCCTAGATCTTTCAGGGTCAATTTGTTGGCTGCAAACGTGAGCACGGCGTGGCGGCGTGAAATTTCATCATCGTCGAGAGCCATTTCATTCTCTTCGCCGCGCCCAAAGGTAGTATCTCCATCTGGGAGCACATAGGTCTGCCATTCGCCATCCGCAAAGCGATAGCGCAAATGGAAAACTTCTCTGCCCATTGGGTGCCAGTCTTTTGCCAGACTGGTGGCTTCGAAGCCTGGGGCATGCAAGCCCAGCGTAAAACCGCCGATCTCCACCAAGGTGCCAATCGCAAGTGATGTGGGGGTATTGGGAATCAGAGGCTGGCCGTTTATAAACGTGCCATTGCTCGAGCCCAGGTCCGTCAACATAAATGCTTCACCCACGCGGCTAAGGCGCGCATGCACGCGAGATATCTCTTCATGATCCAGAGATAGATCGCAATCAACACCCCTGCCAATCAAGATTTCATCTTTCAATAATTGAAACTCTTGCCACTCTGCATCCCCCAATCGATAGCGAAGCATAAATGTAGAGACCATAGCAATGCCTCCTGAGCGCGTTGATTGAATTCTATCCCCAATATAACAAACATCCCCCACCCATGCAATAGCACTTTACGTCAAACCGGGGATTTTTCAAAAATTTAATACGAGAGATTCGATAGCAATAATTTGGGTAGCAAGCCAACCGCGTTGGCGGCCAAATCATGCAAAAGCTGCTTTTAAGCCCCGCCCAACACGGTTGGGCTACATACCCTGTTATGTTAGGCGTTGAAACCTAGAGATTCAGAATGCCCTATAGTCTTAAGTATTTATCGGAAAGTATCTGAAAAAGTTGTCACTCTGAGCGAAGCGAAGAGTCTCCTGCCCTTCGGGCAGAGATTCTTCACCCTTGCAGGGTTCAGAATGACAAGAATTTAAAGGACTTTCCGGAGTCCACTTAGCTTCTATGTGCCTGCTTGATGATTCAAATGAAGGCGATTACAATCAGCCAGGTCATTCCACATTATGAAAAATCGTCTCCTTATCCCCATCATTGTATTTGTATTGATCATCTGCCTCGCACTCACCATTGTGGGAGTCGCAGTTTTCGTTCAATCCGTTCGACAAAACCCTCTCGGGGAGCTAGAACCCCCTCGAGAAACAGCCACCCTGCCAAACGTGGTTTCGCACAACCATGCAACGGACGAGGGCGAGCCTGCTCCTGATACCCCCCAAGAGGATATTACGCCCGAAGCCTCGCAGGATCCTCTCAGCCCTGGGATTATCTCGCAAATGGAAACCATTCAAGATCAAGTGGTTCATATGCGCGGCTTAGCTCCCAATGGGCAATTCAGCAGGCAAATCCAGTCACCAGAGCAACTCCGCCAAGATCTCGTGGAAGCCTTCGCCGAGGAAATGGAAGAGTATGATAGCTGGGAATACACACTCACACTCTCTATTTTGGGGCTATTGGACGAAGAATTCGACATCTATCATTTTCATATCGACTTGTTGACTGAACAGATCGCAGGCTATTACGACCACGAAACCAAAGAGATGGTATTAGTTTCAGGCGCCCGGTTCGGCGGCCCCGAGCGGATGACCTATGCTCACGAATATACCCATGCCTTGCAAGACCAAAACTTCGATATCGAAGATGGCTTGGATTATAACGATGAAGCTTGCGAAGCAAATTCTGAGCGCTGCGCGGCAATGGAAGCGTTGCTGGAAGGAGATGCTACCCTGAGTGAAACCCAGTGGTTCATGCACTATGCCACCGAAGAAGATTATACCGATCTGATGGAGTTTTACAACGAAATGGAAATGCCTGTGATGAGCGAAGCGCCGGCTTTTTTGGGTCAAGATTTACTCTTCCCCTATCAATACGGTTATGATTTCGTGCAAGTTTTATTCAGCCAAGGCGGCTGGCAGGCGGTGAACCAAGCCTATCTAAACCCACCTGTCTCCACAGAGCAAATTCTGCACCCTGAACGCTATCCTGATGACATCCCCGCAGCTGTGACCTTGCCTGATCTGATCCCTGTGCTGGGGGATAACTGGGAATTACTTGAAGAGGATGTAATCGGCGAGTGGTATACCTTTTTGATCCTGGCATATGGCTTAGATGAAAAGGCTCGCATCAGCAATACACGTGCCGCGCAAGCTGCCGAAGGGTGGCAAGGTGATGCCTATGCAGTTTATTTTGACGATCAGGAACAGTCAGCCGTCATGCTCAATATAGCGATTTGGGAATCTCCTTCCGAAGCAGAGGAATTCGCCAACACCTTCACAACATACGCTGACAATCGCTTCAACGAATCCATTGAAGAGAATGGCCAAACCTTTTGGCAAGATGAGGATGGTGTTCACACCTTTTATTTGGAAGAAACATCCACCACCTGGATATTCGCTCCGGATGCATCTACAGCAAAAATGATTTGGAGTTCAACCGCGACGACACCATAATATACCTATCCGAAAAAATGAGTAAGCAGGGAATTCTGCCCTGCGTGCTCACTATTTTTCGGGAAATTCCGTTCCAATATTGAATTACAAGGAGGACAAATGGTCCAGAAAGCATTCCAGGATTTTTACCCCGATCAATGGAGCCATTGCTATGGCTGCGGTCGGCACAACGAACATGGGCTACAGATCAAAAGTTATTGGGATGAAGAAAACGATGAGACCGTGGCCACCTTTCACCCCGAAGATCATCATATTGCCATTCCAGGCTATGTCTATGGGGGTTTGATCGCCTCGCTGATCGATTGCCACGGCACGGGCTCTGCGGCGGCTGCCGCACATCGAGAGGCGGGCCACCAGCTAGATGGTTCGGAACCACTCTTCAGGTTTGTCACCGCTTCACTGCATGTAGATTACCTGAAACCCACCCCTCTCGGCTCACATCTGCATTTACGAGGGAAAATCAAACAGGTCAAAGGGCGCAAGGTGGTCGTAGAGATTAGCCTATCTGTTGAAGGTGAGATCACCGCCCGCGGAGAAGTAATCGCCGTGCAGGTTCCGGAGCATTGGAACCCCCTAGATGGGGAAAAGGAATAGTATGGCGCTCGATACGTCACGCATTCGTGCCTTGTGTTTCGATGTCGATGGCACTCTCAGCGATACTGACGATCAATTTGTCGAAAAATTGATCAAATGGCTGAAACCAGTTCGCTTTCTTTTCCCCGCCAGAGACCCCCGGCCATTTGCGCGTCGATTAGTAATGGCCACGGAAAGTCCAGGAAATTTCATCTATGGGATTCCTGATCGCTTGGGTATTGACGACGAGATTGCGGCCATAGGAGACTCAATATACCGTTTGGGGTTGGGTAGAGGGCCCAAACCTTTCAAACTCGTCCCAGGGGTCAAGGAAATGCTCGTCCAGCTTCAAGCGCACTACCCCATGGCGGTGGTCAGCGCCCGAGGCGGGCGCAGCACAGGCTGGTTTTTAGACCAGTTCGAGCTGAAGTCTTTTTTCCAATGCATTGCCACCGCTCAAACCTGCGAATATACAAAGCCTTACCCCGACCCCATCGAGTGGGCAGCCGAACAAATGGGGGTCAATCCAGAAGAATGTCTCATGATTGGCGACACCACCGTAGACATTCAGGCGGCAATCTCTGCAGGTGCCCAATCTGTAGGGGTTTTATGTGGGTTTGGAGAAGAAGATGAACTCATTGAAACAGGCGCGGACTTGATCATTGATCAAACATCTTCACTTCCTGGCGTCTTGCTTCGAGCATCTAAGTCCTATCAATAGGAATTAAGTACCCCAAATTGGTAGGGGTATGTAAGGAGTTTACCCCCACCCATGCCCCCATTTTGGTGTATAATTGATATGTTAGTGTTACAATCCGTAGCCAATTAGAACTATTGTGCTCGTTAAAATTGTGCACTATAATCATAGTACTGTGAACAAAAAAAATCGTTGGCTATCGATCATCATAGCGCTCATCGCACTCACAGGGTTCTTGGGAGGATCAGCATCAGCCCAAACGTCTGATGAAATTGGCCGGTTTTTCCCTCAAACCGGACATTCAGTTTCTGGCGCATTCCTTGAAAAATACAACAGCGTTTCAAATGCCGCTGAGATATTCGGCTTGCCCATCACCGACGCCTTCGAAGATGAAGTTTTCGGATTGCGCGTGCAGTATTTCGAGAAAGCCCGTTTTGAATTCCACCCAAACGATCCAAACGGAATATTTGTGAAACTCACCCCTCTTGGGGAATTCTTATATGAACCAGGTGAAATCGTACCAGATGCCCTAAATATAGGGTCATGCAAATCTGTCCCGCTGTCAAATCATTCAGTTTGTTATGATTTCTTAGAGTTCTACGATGCCAATGGAGGCGTCGCGCAATTTGGGACCCCAATCTCAGGGATCGAAATCCATGATGGCTGGTTTTCACAATATTTTCAACTCGCTCAACTGGAGTGGCACCCCGAACTTCCATATGGGGAAAATATAGTGGTTTCTGATCTGGGTATCCAATACTTCAATTTCCTGGGAGAAGACGCAAGGTTGCTGCAACCCAACCAGGGCATCAGTATTCCTTTGCAAGAAGTTTCTCGCTTGCAAGTTCATGTGTTCGTGAGCAAACCCATCCTAACACTGTCTGAGAGTAATCAGGAATTCTACGTTATCGTCTACGACCAAAATTTCAAGGCAGTCGAAAATGTGATCCTGAACTACTCCATTGACCTCCCATCGGGGGCCACGATCCAAGAAACATTGAATGCCACGAACGAATATGGGCTTAGCAGTACAGCATTGCGACTTGGCGGATTATCAGAAGGATTGGCAGAAATCACGGTGACTGCCACGATAGGAACGGTCCAGCAACAAGCACGCGCATCCTTCCAGATATGGTGATCAACATCATCCTTTAAATTCAACATGACACACCCCGAATTCAATATTCTGGTGTGTCATGTCTGTTTTCCCCATTCCCCCAGCTTCGCGTCCCCCCTTCCCCTCTTTTAATGAAATGGCAAGGGGGATTCATTTCGAAAAAATAGGGTTCCAGCAGCGCAAAACGCTGCTGGAACCCTATTTTTTCGACTACCAATAATCTATATTTTTCTTAAATTTGGGGTGCTACATTTTTTGAATTCACTAGAGAGATTCCAATAAATTTTGGTATTTCTTCTTTTCGGGATGATCCAACCGAAGAATTCGCTGGATCATCTCAGTTCCACCCGCTTTGTCCCCTGCTTCGAGGAGCAATTCCCCGGCGCTATCATAAGCTTTTACTGCGCCTGATACATTCCCCATCCTTTCATGTTGCATCGCTAATCGATAATGAATCATCGCCTGGCCAGGCTGTTCAGAGACCAGTTCCTTTAAGAACAGAAGCACATCATCGACTTTACCAAGATCGTTGGCATGAGAGATATACTGATCCATAGTGACTAAGGCCTGTTCAGGTTCTTCCAGGTTGAAAAAGAGCCCGACCATATTGCTACATGCTTCGCGATCTTCAGGCCGTAACATACAAATTTGCTTATAAAGCTCTGTAGCTTTGCGCCAATTTAGACTTTGAGTTTCGATATCGGCTAGTCGATGCAAAATTCGCACTTGCCAGTTGTTCGGAGTCTCAGATTGCTGTGCAAGCTGCATGGCCTGCGTATATTCGAGGCGCGCTTTCCCCAATTCAGCCATACTATAATGAACTTCGGCTAATCCGAGATATTCATCAATTGCCTCGTCGATCTTTCCAAATGCGACCAAATGACCAATTAGCTGAGTCCTGGAAACCAGATCCATGGGCACCATATCAACAACACGTCTGAGCATATTGATCGCTCGCCGCGATTCGCCTCGTGTACTGTATGCCCTGGCCACAACTCGAAATTTTTCAGATGCTTCACTAAGACGATCTTTGGAGACAAGCAAATCACCTAGCACGATATGGAGCGGCAAATAGGTCGGCGCTTGATGGAGAGCAAACAAGATTTCTTCGAG
Organism: uncultured Anaerolineales bacterium; assembly: GCA_964458115.1. Classification (GTDB taxonomy): domain Bacteria; phylum Chloroflexota; class Anaerolineae; order Anaerolineales; family UBA11858; genus NIOZ-UU35. Next base: position 8,973 of record CAYWIC010000049.1, read on the forward strand.
GGCAGCGCCCAGGTGGCCTGCCCTGGCAAGGCTGCGGACTGTGCTCATGGCGACGACAACCCCACTGCTGCTCGATTCGATCAACACTTCTGCCAGGGGGGTGGGTAAAGCGCCATTCTCCTGATCCCCCAATTGCTTGCGAGCATTTCGGATATGAGTCCGCCAATTTGGCCGCACTAATAATTCAGAGATATTCTCACACAACTGTTTCTGGCGATTTTGATCCTTTTCGCGGGAAAGCGTATCGATCAATGGATCATAGAGCTCGCGCAGTTCGTCGGCATGTGATGGAGAAACCACTTGCGCGTCGGCAGAGCGCAAAGCTTCCAAGTATCGTTCTGAAGCCGTCTTATATTTTCCTCGTTGGTACCAAATATCCCCTAAGAGCAGACGAGCTCCCAAGGAAAAATCAGCATGCGACACCGCCCGCTGCAAATTCCTGGCTGCGCTCTCCTGCCGGTTTTCTCTAGCCTGGATGAAGCCCAAGTTGAAGTATGCAGCTGGGGAATCTAAACCGGCATTGACCGCACCCTTTAGCTCTTCAACCGCCTGATCGGTATTTCCCTGGGTCTGCAAGTCAACCGCCAAGCCTACATGGAGCATTATTGTGGAGCGATCGGCATTCTTGGCAAATACCGGTCCGCCAGCCCCATCCATAATCTCTTGCAACCCGCGTTTGGAATTCTGGGATGCCGAAATATCCTCGCTGGTCTGTTCGAAGAAAAGGCGCGCTAGTGAAGCAAGGGCTTCCTTCAGCGCCTCTTCAATTGGATCGAGGTTGCTTTCTTCTGGCTCTTTTGGCGTGCTTAACAGAGTTTGTTTTTCAAGCAGGGACTCCTCCAGGGGGCCGGTTCCCCCACGCGGACGAGCTGGCTTGGGAAGCAGCGTACCGCCTCGAAGCATGGCCAAAGCCTGCTGAGCTTCCTTATTATTCCGATCAACCTGCAATGCCCGGTTCAGGGAATCAAATGCCTGCTCTTGCTGACCAGCATGTTGCAATAAGCTGGCGATATGAAGATATTCACGCACAGCTTGGGTCGTGCGGCCCAGGCGTTCGTATACTACTGCCAAGCGCGAGTGAGCTTGTAATCCCTCCGGATACATAACGATAGAGCGCGACCAATTCTCGATGGCTTTTTCGGCATTCTTTTCCTTAAGATAGAGTTCCGCAGCTCGATCCGATAATTTGGATGCTTTGCGAGCTTGCCCCATACTCACATACAATGTAGCCGCTTTTTCGAGAGGAACTGGGTCTTCAGGAGCAGCTTCGGCTGCACGCAAATAATAATTTAGCGATTTTTCGAATTCTTGCAAATTCAAGAACGCCAAAGCTAGGTTTGATAATGCTTTTGGATCCCCCGGCTTCTCATCCAATGCCTGGCTATAGAAAGCAGCAGCCCGATCCCATTCTTGATCCCAGGCAGCTGTATGCCCCCGATTCATGGCTTGCTGGTAACGCTGCTCTTGACTCATGAAATGACTCACTAAACCATCAAATAGCTTCTAGAGTTCCCCAGTTAGCCCCAAATCGAGCATCGGTATGGAGCGGAATATCCAGGGAATAGGCTCCTTCCATCGCATTCTTGACTACAGCAACCGCAGCATCAATCTCATCGATAGGACATTCTAGCACTAATTCGTCATGTACTTGGAGCAGCATTTTTGCAGCAAGGCCTGCTTCTCGCAAAGCTTTGGGCAAGCGTAACATGGCGATCTTCATGATATCCGCAGCTGTTCCTTGAATAGGGGCGTTAATGGCCTCACGCTCTTCTCGGTTGCGAACCTGTACGTTTTGGGCATTCTTCAAACCTGGGAAATACCGCCGTCGCCCGAGGAGAGTTTCGACATACCCCTGTTGAGCAGCTGTCTCCCGAATGCCATCCAGGTACCCTTTCACGCCTGGGAATTTACGAAAATACGCGCTGACGAAATCCTCAGCCTCTGCCAAGGTTAGATCCGTGGTACGGGTGAGACCAAAGGGGCTCATGCCATAGATCAGACCGAAATTAATGGCTTTGGCATGTCGGCGTTGAGTGCTGGTCACCGCATCGATAGACACATCCCACACAGCCGAGGCCGTTGTGGCGTGGATATCTTGTCCACTGCGAAAAGCCGCTAACATGGCACCATCTTGGGCCATATGGGCCGCGATGCGCAACTCGACTTGGGAATAATCGACCGCCAGCAATTGGTGCCCCGGCGCGGCAATAAAGGCTTCACGCACTCGCCGGCCTAGTTCAGTACGAATGGGAATATTTTGTAAATTTGGATCTGAGGAGGCAACACGCCCAGTTCGAGAGCCTGATTGGTTATAGGATGTATGCACTCTCCCAGTACTAAGATTGACCTGTTGTGGCAGCGCGTCCACATACGTCGATTTCAATTTGGCTAGTTCGCGATACTCTAATATATCCGCTACTACCGGGTGTTTCTTCCGCAAGGATTCCAGGACTCCAGCAGCCGTAGAATAATACCCGCTCGAGGTCTTGCGCGAACCATCAGGTGGCGCAATGCCCATTTTATCGAATAGAGCTTCGGAAAGTTGTTTGGGAGAATTCAAATTGAAAGGCTCCCCAACCGTCCGATAAACCTGGTTCTCGATCTCGACGAGGCGGGTTTCGAGCTCTATCGACATCCTCGACAAGAACTCGATATCTAGAGCAATGCCTGCCATTTCCATATCAGCCAATACAGTGATCAATGGTATTTCGATCTCTTCGAAAAGAGAAACCGCCTGCGCAGCCTCAAGTTCTTCCTTCAACTGCGGCATCAGGCGCAGAACTACCACGGCATCATCTGCTGCATAAAGGGCCACATCTTCAATGGGCACCTCAGCCATGCTGATCTGTTTCTTGCCTTTGCCAATCAGCTCCTCGATCTCCTTCATCTGGTGGCCCAGGCGTACCCAAGAGAGGTTTTTAAGACCCAGGTTTCGCGAGGCTGGGTTGATCAGCCATTCGGCGATCATACTGTCGAAACTCAACGGGGAAACAACCAGTCCATTCCGAGCCAGCATCACATAATCATATTTGAGATTGTGCCCAGCTTTGGGGATACTTGCATCTGTAAGTGGACCTCGTAAAGCGTCCAGGACATCACCAACGGCGAGCTGCTGACCCTGATTATGGCCCACGGGGATGTAATAGCCAGCTTCCGTGTTTACCGCCAGGGAGATACCCACAAGATCAGCCTGCATCTGATCGGTGGAGGTCGTTTCGGTATCGAAGGCAATGATCTCTGCATTTGCCAGGGTTTCAGCCAATGAGTTCAGTGCCGCAAACGTATCCACAATATGCACCTGAATGTGGGTATCAGCAGGTGCAGGTTCTGTTTTTCCGGAAGGAGCATCTTCGAATAGCTGCAATTGCTGTCCGGCCTGGGGTACAGACTTGCCATATTGCTCCTCCAACGCTTCAACACGTTTGAGCAAAGATCGGAACTCAAGCTCTCGAAAAGCCTCATGCACTGCCTGGGGGCTGAAATTATCAGGGCGTGCTTTCTCTAGATCCAGGTCGATCTCCAAATCTGTGACAATGTCAGCCAGTTTTTGGCTGAGATAGGCATCTTCACGGCCCGCTTCCAGTTTCTTTTTCAACCCAGCACTGAGTTCATCGAGATGATCGTAGACCCCATCTAATGTATCATATTCGGCGAGCAGCTTGGCGGCAGTTTTCTTTCCTACACCAGCAACCCCAGGGATGTTGTCAGATGAATCACCCATCAAGGCTTTGTAATCGACAACCTGATCGGGCCGCACCCCCAGGCTCTCGACGACATCTGGAGCGAGGTAATCCCGGGCATCCGCCAGTGACCGGCCTGGCAAATTGACGATCACGCGCTCATCCACCAGTTGGAGCAAATCTCGATCGCCAGTGAAAATCTTTACACCCAGTCCCTCGGCGACTGCTTGCTTGGCAACGCTCCCTAAAACATCATCTGCTTCATATCCAATTTCTTCCAAACGGGGGATGTTGAAGGCATCGATCAATTTGCGAATGCGATCGATTTGTGAGCGCAGGTCATCAGGCATTTTCTCGCGGGTTGCTTTATATTCCGGATAGATCTCATCGCGGAAGGTTTTCCCAGTATCGAAAACCACAGCTAAGTAATCCGGGTTTTCTTGCTCTAAAATTCGCAGCAATACACTGGTAAAGCCATAAACCCCCGCAGTTGGCTCGCCAGAGCTGGTGATCCAACGTCCGGTTGGCTGACCCCTGGTTAGTGCAAAGTAAGAACGATATGCCAACGCGTGGCCATCGATTAGGTATAGGATAGGTGGCATGACAAGATCATTTCAACAATAAATCCCGAAATTAGGATGTGCAGGACAGACGCCCTCACCTCCTAAATTCGGGGGATGCCCATGGGAAAACTAATGAACTCCTTGTTGGGTTCTAACACTGCTGATGAACTCCTGAACCATCTTACGTGAAAATGGGTCACGCCCATTAACAATCAGATATCCGGGAGCCCAAAATTCGCCTGATGGGTTATCGCGCCCTAAACGCGGAAACTCTGAAAAAATGCTATTTGAAGTTTGTTTTTGAATGTTGTGCACCATCATCCCGGGAGAGGAGTTCGGCGGAACAACAGAAACCCAATGCAGATAATTTGGTCGAATAGCTAGGTGTACCAAACGCCAGCCGAAAGCCAGGCTGAGTTGCGTAATCCATTGGGACAAGTAAGTAGCCAGCTCTCCCACTAAATGATGTTTAGGCAAGCGTGGCACCAATATGCACGCATAGGTGAGATTATGCAAAGTAGCGGAATCTGCTTCGAGCGCACCTGGCTTGAGCACAACTTCAGGGACTTGCTCTTCGGCAGGGGGCTCGCCTTTGGCAGGGGGCTCGTCTTCAACAGGGGAATCGTATTCTGTAGAAGATACGCTATCGACAGGGGTTTGTGGCACTTCGATCTGCGTAGGACGTGTCATGGCCGTGGATAAATCTAGCGCATCTTCGAGATCATTTTGCAGAGGTGGGGGAGCACCTTCATCTACCTCCATGGGGGGCGGCGGAACCGTAGAGTCAGCACCGTTCCCAATGGAATCAGGCTGTACAGCATCAGCCGGCTGTTCCACTTGTTCCACCTCAACGGTATCGGGTTGGGGAATATCCATGGAAGCCAATAATTCCTCGAAAAAGGCTTGCCGCCCTTCGGCGACATTCTGGTCAGGTCGCCAATCAGTGGGGATTGGCGGGAGATCTTCTTCGATGAATTCAGCGGCGAGTTGTTCGTTAGCAGGGAGGATCTCCTCGGAAACAGTTTCCTGCTGAACGGCAGAATCAAGCGCAAGGGCAGCCGTGTCATCAACCGGGGGTGTAGAAAGTTTCCGGGCCAGGTTGCCAGCGTGAGTACGCATCTCCGTAAAGGGCATTTCCGTTTCAAATGCCAGCGCCAGCACATAATCCCCACCCAAACTGGTGGCGTACATCATGTATTCACTGTTGGTGGAATCCAATCTTATAAAGCGCGCCAGATCGCTACCCCCGTCATGGGCCCAATAGTGGCCAACAGCACGCGCTAATTCTTCGGCGGCTAATTGGGGGAGCTGTCCAGCATAGGCCCAAAGCTGGCTGCCGCGGGTAATCAGAGCGGCTTGGGCAGTAGATTCCAATGAAAGTCTGGTGAGGTGCTGCGCCACGCGGTTGACATCTTGCAACCACTCCGGCGCAGGTAGCGGAGTGGTGTGTTTTTTGGGCAAAGCTGAAGGGAAGGGCAAGCGTTCGACCTGCTCGGTTTCGATCGCTCCTATTTCTACATCACCTACAATCGCAGCCAGGGTTTCAATGAGATTGGGTAGATAAAAAGGCATCGAAAGCCAGTCATCGACAAACGCGCGATCTTCTGGCGAAGGCTGCTCATCGGCGCTGGCAGGCATTGCTACAACTTGGATATTTGGGGAGATATCACGTAACTCAGCAACCAAACCACGCGGGTCCGGTACAGCTCCAAAATCGATGATCGCTACGGAAAATTGTTCCCCCTTGGCGCGCTCCAAGGCTTGTTCGCTACTGTCAGCCAATTCGGCACGATAACGACCAGTTTCACGCAGTGCCTGTTGCATCAATTCACCTAAACTGCGAATATTTGTGGTAATCAAGACTTTCACAGGCATGCAGAGAGTATATCATAAAAGGCCCTGGGCTATTGTTTGCAATCTTTTAAGGTGGCTTCCTGGAAATCCTCTTTGGAGGCAAAATAAGCTGAATTTCTAGCAGAAGTTCAGCTTATTTTGCATGTTGTTAGCACAGTCTGTCACGAGTGCAAGGCATCAGGGTAAACGTGTAGATGAAAGGGGCGCAACACCTTCAGCGGCTCACCATGAGAAAAATCACCATCCTTGGCCCATTCTTGCTCTTTATAGCTCAGATAAAAATGTAATCGCGCTAAATCTTCCTCACTGAACTGAGCTTTGTACATATCCAGTGCTTGATGCTTCTTCTCATACGTAGCGCTGATATCTACAACTGTGTTGGGATAAGCTGTGGCGTAAAATGCGATCCCTGTCAATTCGAAAGGATTTGCTGCAAAATTTTCATCAACTTCCAGATCGGTTTTCAATCGTATGAGACTAAAGAGTGTGGCGGCCTCGGCGGCGGCGCGCCCGGTTAGGATATGGTCGTTGTGAGCTTCATAAGGCAACCAGGGATCGCAGGTGAAGATGAAGTCGGGGCGCAGCAAGCGGATATGTTTGACAATATCTCGGCGAACGTCGAAATAATCATATTTGCCCGCATCTGGATAGCCTAGCCAATACTGTCCGGTCACCCCAATAACCGCCCCAGCCTGATCTTGTTCAGCACGCAATTGAGCCGTCATCTGTTCATCGCTGAGGGATTGATCGATCACGCCCACGAAATCGTCGGTCACCGTCAGGTAAAACATTTCTGCCCCATTTGCTTCCAAAGCAGCCAAGGCCCCACCCGCGGCAATATCATTATCATCATAATGGGGTTGAACGGCCAGGATGCGCTTGGCGGTGAATAAATCCGGAGGCTCAAAAGGATTCATTTATCACCATGCCTGGCAGCCAGCGTAGCTTTGACTTCCCGCAAACGCTCCCCGTAGAGTGGATAGAAGAACAAGGCAATAATCGCCAGGATCGAGCTGACGATGACGGGCACGGTCATAAAGACGCGGAAACCTGTCCCAACCGTTGCGGGTTGGATTGCCAGGGCTGAATCATACCCATAAGAGGGGGCAATCCAGCCAAACCACAGGGCCACGATGCTTCCGCTAAGCTTCATGATGAATTTACTCATGCCAAAATACATACCTTCACGGCGCTGCCCGGTATTGACCTCGTCTTCGTCGATCACGTCGGCAACGATCACATCCCCCATCAGGATCAATCCGGCCAATCCCAGACCCAATCCCGCAGAGGCAATGGCCGCGGTGGTGGTGTTGGGGGCGATACCTAATGGGATCACTGAAATCGCCATCACGGCGTTGGCGATCATCAATGTAGTCCGGCCTTCAAAGCGGTTGGCGACCAGACGCCGCCACAGCTCCAGGGTAACCGCCGATACGATAAAGGCAACGCCCAAGATTACCGAAGCAAAACCCTCACCTGCATCCAAACTATATTTGACATAGAACAACACCCCGGTCGTGAGGGTGCCTGTCCCTACAAACCGGAATGTCTGTGAGACCACTACACTGACAAAGCTGCGGTTGATGAATGTCGCTTTGAGAGCATCCCAAAAAGGGACATGCTCAGCATCTACAGAACTCTGGCGCTCGAACATGCCGGGCAACCCAACGTAATAGGCCACGATGGTGATTACGGCGAAGATGGCTGCAGTCCAGACCCAGCCGATCTTTTCAGTGAGGATGGGAGTCCCAGCCATGCCGATGAAGAGACCGATTACCTGGATGATGTTCATACTGACAGCGACCTTGGTGCGAGACTCATAGGTGTTGAACATCTCCGGGAGCAGAGCGTAATAGGCAGTGGTGGTCATCGTCCCCAGCCCTTCCCAAATGAAGGGCACAAATATCATGAAGAGCGCCAACGCTGTGGTCTGCTCGACGCCATCAAAGGGTGCCAGCCAGATCAAGATCAGCGAGAGGGCAAAGGGCACTGCCCCAAACTTCAAGTATGGGATGCGACGCCCCCAACGCGACTTGGTGCGATCTGAAATATAGCCCATAATCGGGTTGTTGACCGCATCCCAGATCGAGTAGGCAAACATGACACCCGATGCAATCGCCACCGGCAGCCGCTTGATATCGGTAAAGAAGAACAAAACGAACCCCACCATTTGAGCCGGTATGACATGTCCCAAATTGGCGATGCTATACAACCAGCGTTGTTTGGTTGTGGCTTCGTACGTTTCGTCAGTCGTGATCGTTGTGGTCATATTTCTCTCCTTTTAGAATGCGGAACTATCCAGATTTAGGAGTACGGGGGGTGCGGAGCCCCCGTACCCCTAAATCTGAGAGATCACTACGGAGATTCCTAGAGTGTCATATCAACACCAATGAAACGGATCGCTTACGATAAAGATGGCATCAGTTCTTTTAGTGTGCGGTAACCAATCACATGGACACCGCTTTGCTGAAGGTGATCTCGCAATTCTTCGCTCAGAAATGCCTGATAATCTGCTTCGCGATAAGGCCAATCGGGGGTGATGGCGCGCAGTTCAGGCGTATCCTTAGATGGGTGAATTATGAAGTGGGTGATACCCGGTTTCAACGCATCGAAAGAGCGTTTGGCATAGGCAATGCGCTCATCCAGAGTGCCTGCTTGATCAAGCTCTAATGAGCCAAGATGATCCAAAAGGGGAATGCCCATCTCTTCGGTCTGGGCGACCATCAAAGCGGCCAGTTTGGCTGTTTCAGGTTCCAAACCAAAATCCAACCAGCTTAGTTCATCCATACGCATGATCATCGGCGGCGAGGCATACTGCACCGATAACTGCAAATAGCCGGGGATAAATTTTGGATGGGCAACCGAGCCCATATGAGTATCGATATGGGTTGGATCGATACCCAAGGCGATGGCCCGGTCTACTTGAGCGCGTAACTCAAGTTGGACAGCCTCGGGATCCCCATGCTCTTGGGCCTCTGCGGATGTTCGGTAGAAATATCCTTCGAAATCCACCATCCCAGAACCCAGGTCTCGGGTCGAGATCGGTCCCCAACGATAGGTTTCCCACTCACTGGTTAGGGTAAGGTGTACCCCCATATCCACCCTGGGGTTCTCTCTACACAAGGCTGCCGCTTCTAAGAACCACGGACAGGGCACCATCGTCGCCCCGGATGATATCAATCCAAAATCCCACAATTCTTCAAAGGCCGCCACACTGGCCTGGCACATGCCGATATCATCAGTATGGATGATGACGACGCGGTCGTCGGTGGAAAAACCAAGTTTCTCGAGAACCGGGTTTGGATGCATAATTACTCCTTTATTATTTCAATTCTAACGCATTCGCCTGGATCTTCTTTAGAGCTGCCACCGCGTCATCGACTCCCTGGCGCCCAGCCCGAAAAACCGCCTCGTCCAGCCAGACGGCTTCATGCTCACAGGCGCGGGTCGCCTGGGGGAAGTGCATGTTTTCGAAGTCGAAATATTCTGAGAAAGCGCTGGGGACAGGCAATTTCGAGAGCTGCGGCTGGAAGAGGGTGTAGTTGTGCATCGCTTCGTAACCTACCCAACAGGGAATACCCTCAGCCTCCAGCGCTGTGCAGATCTCCCCATGTTTTGCACCGAAAACATCGGGATCAACGGCAAAAATGAAGCGGTAGAATGAGCGCGTAGTATGGCGCGGATCGCGTTTGAGCAGGCGCACACCTGGTACCTCGCTGAGGCTTTCCTCCATATAGCCCAGCATCTGCTCCCTCTGTTTGGCCTGCTCGGGGAAGCGTTCAAGGCCAACTTGGGCCAGCGCACTCTGCAATTCTGACATGCGATAGTTGGCGCCCATACTGAAATCTGACCCTTGCTCCTCGCCACCGAGTGGATGAGAGCGCCCACAATCGATCACACTGACCGCGCCCGCCGCCAATTCCGGCGTGCGGCAGATCAATACGCCGCCCTCGCCAGCTGTGAGAGTCTTCGAGGATTGCAAACTGAAGGATCCGAAATGCCCGATTGTGCCAGCGCCTTTGCCGTTCCACTTGGCCCCATGGGCATGCGCGCAATCCTCGATCACGATTAGGTCATGCATTTGCGCGATCTCCATGACGGCATCCATATCGGCCATCTGTGCGCCAAGGTGAACGGGGATGATCGCTCTGGTTTTTTCGGAAATGACAGCTTCGATGAGTCTGGGATCAATGGTATACGTGTCGGGGTCGATATCTACGATGATCGGAACAGCCCCAGCGGCCAAAGGGGCCGCGGCTGTTGCCTGGAACGTATAGGCCGGTACGATAATTTCATCTCCCCAACCGATATCTGAAGCTCGCAAGGCCACTTCCATGGTGACCGTTCCGTTGGCCATCGCCACCGGGTAGCCGCCTCCTTGGATTTCCGCAAACCGCTCTAAGAAAGCCTGTGTCTCCGGCCCAGGGTAAGGGTACCCGCCCCAACGGCCAGACTTCAACACGCGGGTCACGGCATCAAGATCCCTTTGATCATGAACAGGCCAGGGAGGGTAGGGTTCCTTCCGAACGGGTTTTCCGCCAAAAAGGGCTAATTCACTCATGAGTTTATCTCTTCTCGAAAATCTTCATGGATGACTCAATCAATTTTTCACGCAATCGAGATCCATCAATTTTTGCCTGCTCCATTGCTAGTAAAACGCCACCCACCACTGGCGGCGCTTTTAGGTGTACAAATCCTGCCCCAGGAGCGACCTCGCAAATAGCGATTTTCATGGGATCGAGAATCAACGGGCCACCTTTGAAGACACTACCGATAAGCACCACTTCGAAATTTTCATCCTCGAAGGACAACTGGCGAACGACGCCATTGACCATATCTGCCAGGCCTAGGGCCGCCCAGTGAATGACATCTTTGGCTACACTGTCCCCGTCTTCTGCAACACGAAAGATCATAGGAGCAACATCAGCACCGAGCTGGTAGCGAGCCGTTCCCAAGCCTTCCAAAAGATCAGCTAGCGTGGATGCACCTGTGTGCTGCAGGAATACGTTGCTCAACTCTGTAGCCGGACCGCGTTGGCCCCATTGGCGTGCCACAGCCTGGACGGCCCTGAAAACTATGGTTTGCGCGCCGCCATATTCGTCCATGAACAGGCTATTGCCAGTCATGCGGCCATAACGGCGTTGAGGGTCCATACCCCAGCAGTTCTCACCCGTGCCAGCTATGATGGCAATCCCCCATCCCTGGCTAGAACCCGCCAGGAGGCCGATGATGGCATCGTTGACAGCTTCCACCGGGCAATCTAATCCTAAAGTACCAATGGCATCCAAGGTTGGAGCTCGCTCAGAGGGCCAGTCATAGCCTGCGACACCGAAACCCGCGCCTGCAATTTGGACTGGCGTAATGCCAGCCGATTTCATCGCCACTCGTGTGATCGAACGCAGGGTATTTTTTAGACCATTCCACCCCACCCCCTCATAATTTCCTGGGCCACCAGCACCGAATCCCACGGCCCGACCAGATTCATCCGCGATCAGAGCGTGGCTTTTGGTGGCACCGATATCAACCCCGAGGTAATAGTTCATAGTTGAGTAGTTTAAAAATTAGGGAAGTAGGCAATTACCCATCCGCGGAGCGTGTTTCTCTGAGTCGCCCATCGCGGATGGGCTGAATAGCCAAAGGTACGCTGGCCAAACGATTACTCCCAAAACTGCGGCAGAAATTCTTTGTGAGTTTCCAGCATATCGTCGAGAACGGCTTCGATATTTTCTGCGCTGGGGCCGAGAGGATGTGCTAAGAGGGCCTGGGTCGCTGCTTGGCGGTCGCCATGAACGGCAGCTTCCACTGTCAAGATTTCATAGGATTTCACTTGAGCAATCAAGCCAAAACACACTGGCGGCAGGGGGCTTGTTGGCACAGGGGCAATGCCATCGCCATTTACTTTGCAAGGTAATTCCAACACCCAATCCTCCGGCCAACCGGGGACCGCATCGCCATGCCGCAAATTGACGATATGAGTTTCGCCCCGGTCATTATAGTGGGCATCTAGCAGCTGTGTCGCCATGGTAGAGTAATAAGCCCCGCCTCGCAGCATGAGATCCTCTGGGGGTTCATCCAAGGTAGGATCGGCGTATTCCCACAATAACCCCTGTTCGATCTCGATAACATCCTCTGCTCTGGATGGCGGCCAGTGCTCTTGCTCTGCAAACTTGCGCTCAGTTTGATAGAAGTAATGCAAATAATAATTGGGGATCATGCCCAAGGTTTCGACCAAGCCCGCATCCCAGTCTGGGGAATCACTGGTCCGAAGTTGCTCGAGATAACCTTGGATGACTTGGGGCCAGACATCCTCGCCAGCGATAGTGAAGCCGCGATGCCAGGTGAGATGATTAAGCCCCAAGGTGTCCAATTGCGCCGTTTGGGGTGGGATGGGTTTCCCAGAACGTTTGGTCAGCTCATCCAGGATCTCCATCTTGGTGGTAATAGCCACATTACAGACTCCCACCGAGGGCACATCCGGGGCGTAGCGAAAGAGCGCTTCCGTGACCAGCCCAGCTGGGTTCGTGAAATTCACCAGCAGGGCCTCTGGGGCGGCCTCGCGCATATCATTGGCGATATCAAGCAACACCGGGATCGTACGTAAAGCCTTTGCCATACCACCCACCCCTGTGGTTTCCTGGCCGATCAATCCGTGACGGAACCCAAAATATTCATCCTCTCGACGGGCTTCCATCTTTCCTACACGCAATTGCGTGATCACATAGCGGGCCCCTCTGATCGCTGCGCGTTGATCTGTTGATAAAGTTACAACAAAAGGCGAATCCTTCGCTGCCACCATGCGCTGCGCAAAACCGCCCACGATCTGCAAGCGCTCAAAGTCGATATCCATCAGGCACAACTCTGTGAGGGGGAATGTATCGGTGCGCGCCAAAAAGCCTGCAACCAATTCCGGAGTATAGGTTGAGCCTCCGCCAATGACGGTAACTTTCATATCTTCACAACTTGGCCAATCTGAGCAGATTGGTAGGCGGCATCGACAACTTTCATATTGACAAACCCTTCCAGACCTCCTGGTCTAGGAGTTTTATTTTCATGGATACATTTTATGAAATAGGCCATCTGTCGGTCATACATAGCCTGGGGGCAGTGCACGGCCCTGGGGAAAGGGAACCCTCCCTGAACCTCGTCAACGCCTTCCGCATCGAGTTTAGGTATCTTCAACCGTGTGGGATAGATCTCTCCAAAACCCTTTGAGCCATAGAGTTGTGTGGCCGCTTCAGGCCCGTCCATGTGAAGCTGCCACCAGCCAGATTCAAGATAACTAGTCACACCATTATCCCAATTGACGATGATCACCCCAGTGTCATCGACATCAAACTTTTTGTAGTGAGTGCCAATGACGGCATACACGCTGACAGGCTGGGGATCACCCAGTAGAAAGCGAGCGGTATCGAGAGCATGGATACCCATATCGGCCATGGCACCACCCCCAGCGAATTTCGCTTGAGTGAACCAGCCACTCGGTCCCCAATTGGCATGCACCCCGTATCCCTTCGTGCGGATGATCTTGCCAAGTTTTCCAGAGTCAACCTGAGCTTTGAGCCAAAGGGCTTCCTCATCGAAGCGCCAACAGTGTGCCACCATCAGAATAGATCCCGATTTCTCACTGGCCTTCAACATGGCTTGTGCTTCGGCGGCGTTCATCGCCATAGGCTTTTCGACCATCACATGGACGCCGGCTTCCAGCGCAGCGATGGTTTCAGGTGCATGAAGATAATTTGGTGTATTGACACTGACCGCATCTACAGATCCATCAACGAGAAGATCATCAATCGTAGAAAACTGGCGAGAGATGCTGAATTCCTCTGCGAAGGCAGCCATGGATTCGGGACGATGATTGACTACAGCGACAAGTTCAACACCTTCGCTCCTTCGTGCAGCACGGGCGTGAACTTTCGAAATATAGCCGGTGCCGGTGAAAGCAATCCGGATCGTCATTGATTACCCCCCTCCCAGTTCGTGGGCAATACCATAAGGCAGATCATGCTTGCGCACATATTCTGGCAAGCCCATAAGGGTCAGGCCAACCACATCTTCAGGGACATTTTTCAAGGGAATGTGGCAGGCTTTCAAGGCGCGCTCAAGATACTCTGTATCCTGGTCCTGGAATTCAGCCATCAACAAGATACCAGGGCCAAGCAAATCACCGTGTGGCAGATGTTTGCGCAAATAATTCTCTACGGAAAAGGCAAAATAATGCTCACTGCCCTCTCCCGGACGAGAATGGCCGATCTGATTGCAAAGTTGGACTTTCATCGCCAAACAATCGAGCATTTGCTTCAAACCTTCCGCATCTCCTGCACCTGCAGCTTCAGCACACTCTAAGGCACCATCCAAGATCGATTGGGCAGCATCGGCCGCCCATGGGATCAATTCCATACCCTCCGGATTCTCCCCCTGTTCGGCAGCAAGTTCCCAATCCCATAAGGCTATTGCAATCGAGAGCACATCACAAATCCCCGCGGCGCGCATCCCTTCTGGGGCTACGGCCATAACATCCACATCGATGACCAGACGGTCGGGTGGTTTAGTATCCAGATATCGCACACCACCTTCCGCCCTGACACTGGAAAACCAAGTCAAAAATGCGTCCACGGATAGCGCTGTGGGCAGGCTGAAGAGCTCAAGTCCGGTATGGTAGGCAATATATTTAGCGGCGTCGACAACGAATCCGTCGCCGACTGCGTAGATGATTGGAGATTGAATGTTGGATACGCCTTTGGCGGACTGGAAATTGGCGGTAATGTTGACCCAATGATGGATAGTCGATTCTTCTATATCGGCACGCCAAACAATATCCAGGTGATTCAAATCCTCGGCGACACTTTTCCAGGCTCCTTCTGAAGTCACCAGGACAACCGGGCGATCTTCTTCGAGTTCATCGAAGGGGGTGAAATCGACTATCGGCAAGTTCCAAATTCGCATACCACTCTCCTAAAGATACCCCGAAAAGGGGGGGCTTACAGATCACACATCAACATCCTTTTGCGGAGACGAACTGACAGCATTATTGCATTCTTTGGAACACAGTGACTTATTAGCTCCAGAACTGCGGAAGATAATCCTGATAGCTTTTCAAATAATCATCCAGTATTATTTTGGCAATATCTAAATCTGTAATCACCGGATCGAGCAACAAGCACTGCAGCGCCGCTTCGCGGTCACCATGAACTGCTGCATCCACGCATAGCCGGGTTACGGCAATTTCGCGACGGCAGAGTTCAGCTATTGCATCAGGCAAGGCATCCACACAAACGGCCTGAACGCCAGCTCCGGTAACTGTTCCTGGCGTTTCGACAATCGCCCCCAGAGGCAGGTTGGGGATCTGCCCTTGGTTAGGCAGGTTGACTGCTAAATGATGGTGGGGGCCGCCCCTGGCAATATTCTCGATAATTTCCAATGCGCCCTCGGAATCAGCCTCTCGGAGGGTATCAACCGGAATTTCGCCAGAGACCATCTTCGATATCGTTTGGTAGCCCTGATCGCGATGTTGATCCCAATAATCCCAATCATAGAGCGAAACCTGATATTTCTCCCAAGGTTTTGTTATCGGATCGCTCAGCCAGGGCAGGTATTCGGCGAGATGTTCATCACCAGGGATGGGGAAAAGGCCAAAGGCAGCGAATACACGCCGGGTGAGCGGCTCGAAGGTTTCAGGCAACTTGGCCCATCGCTCGCGGAAGAGGGGATAAAGGTCTTCTCCTGTTTGTTGATCATGTAAGGAGAGCATCCAGGTGAAGTGGTTCAAACCTGCAGCCGTAATGTGGAGTCGCGGCATGGCCTGCTTCATGGCTTCTGCTCGAAAGGTATTGGTAACAGGTGAGGCATGACAATCGGTGAAACCTTCAGGGACCTCGAAACCCAAATCATCCGCCAGGGCTTTGGCGACCATAGCATATCCCGCGCCGATCTGATGACATAGGCCGACGATATTGATCATGCTGTAACGCGCTACTGCGTCGCAGATGCGCGCCATGGGGTTGGTGTAATTGATCAGCCAGGCATCGGGGCAAAGCGCCTCCATATCGCGCACGATCTCCATCACGGGGCCGATATTGCGGGCAGCGTGGGCGAAACCCCCTGGGCCACCATTCTCAGCATAGGGCTGGCGGACACCAAATTTGAGCGGGATTTCGTAATCAGAGCGCCAAAGATCTTCGCGGGGAGAGACTTCAATGGAGAGCACCACAAAATCTGCATCTGCCAGGGCTTCCCGATGATGGGCATGGGTCGTAATGCGCATTTTCGAATCCCAAGCCGTATTCAGCACCTCCGCCAAACCACCGACCAGCTCCAACGCTCGATTGCTGCGATCAACGAGAGCGAGATGGGCGCCTTGCAAGATTTGGCTCCCCAGTAAAGCGGCCAGCGTATTTAATCCAAAGGAAGCGCTGCCCGCGCCGATTACGACAATCTTCGTCATTGACTCACTTTGACGCTTTCATGACTTTTCTGGTCGATAAACTGCATCGTTGGGTGGTAGATCTCTTCCGGATCGCACTCACAAGGGTCAACATGGACGGTTACATCCACCATGGCAGGAAACTCTTGGAAGATCGCTAATCGGACTTGTTCAGCAATGTGGTGGCTGGCCAACGTAGAAATCTGACAATCGACAACAATGTGTAGCTCTGCACGCTGCCGATGACCTACCCAGCGGACGGCGGTATCATGGATGTCAAATACGCCCTCAACAGCATCCGCAGCCGATTCGACACGTTCCGTGATTGAAGGGTCGACTGCGTCCATAATGCGGTACCACATGTCCCGTGCCGTGTTGAAAACGATTACCATAATGGCAATTCCAATGATGATACCTATAATGGGATCAACCAATGGGTAACCGACCCAAACACCAATCGCCCCTGCCAGCACTGCCAGCGAGGTAAAGCCATCCGTGCGGGCGTGATAGCCATCAGCCACCAGGGCCGCGGAACCGATCTGTATTCCAATGCGAATCCGAAAAACAGCCACAATTTCATTGCCAATAAAACCAATGATCGCTGCCGCTGCCACCCATCCCAAACTCGTTATGGGTTCAGGATTGATGATGCGCTCAATGGCATGACGGATCGCCTCAAAGGCACTGTAGGCGATCATCAGAACGATGATCACTCCAGCGATGTCTTCGGCGCGGCCATAGCCGTAGGTATAGCGTCGGTTGCTCGCTCTGCGGGATAACCAGAATGCCAAACCCAATGGGACAGCCGTCAACGCATCAGAGAAGTTATGGATCGTATCAGCTAGCAAAGCCACGCTGCCACTGATAGCCACAACGAAAACTTGGAATATCGCGGTCACCATCAATCCGGCGAAAGAAACTTTTAGTGCCCACATCCCCCGCTCCGTGGCAAGAGCTGCGTCAAGTGCAGCATCCTGGTGGCCATGCGAATGGGGAGTGATCTGGTGTTTGATCCAACGAAAGATGCCTTTTCCATGGTCATGATCGTGGTCATGATCATGGTCGTGACCGTGGGGGGGGTTATGATCTGTCATGAAATTTCGTGGTTGCTCCTTAGTACAAATACTAAGAGAATATTGTAATCTCAAGTCTTAGAAACGAGAACTGATAATTGTCAGGTCTGGGAGATTGGTTTGTTGACCCCCTACAAATTTAGAACTATTCTTTCACTACAGATTTATATGACGAAAGGGTGTACAAAGGCGCGTTCCTTCTGCGTACACCCTTTCGTCACCAGATTCCATAAATTGCTTAATTCATTTGGTTTGCTTTACCAGGGCGCGTGCCAACTCCATGAATTCCTGCCACTCCTCATTGAAGAAATGCACCGTGACGTTGTTGAGTTCCAGGTGATAAGATGTCTCTCCATCGGGCTCTTCAGCCAGCCAGGCAGCGTTGTTTTGTGTTTCTGCCAGGGTTTTAGTTTTCGGTTCGGGGATTTCGTTTGTCATTTTTTACTCCCTTTGGATAAGACCCCAATGGTCTCACCACATAAATTTCTTCCTTCAAATAGTATTGAAAATCTTTAGAGTCTCCAGAAATTACCTTATGGTAGAACATACCATGGGTTCACAAAACCACCATTCAAGCGCACCTCGAAATGCAAATGCGGACCAGTAGAGTTACCGCTGCTACCGCCAGATCCGATCAACTGCCCCTGACGCACGCTTTGCCCACAAGCCACATTGACACCGTTGAGGTGAGCATACAAAGTCTGATAACCATTGCCATGATCAATAGCTACAGTATAGCCATAACCGCCAGAAGACCACCCCGCGAACATGATCACGCCAGCATCAGCAGCCACAACCGGATCGCCGAGAACAACGCCGATATCAATCGCCAGGTGCCCAGACCAATAATCATTCCCAGAGAGCGTTTGGTTGTTTACTGGCCAGATGAACGCTCCACTGCCATACAAACCGTCATACCCGCCTGGGCATGCGCCACCACCATACATTCCCGTAGAAACGCCTGCCGAGCCGCGTGCCGGGACCGGAACGATCCACTGCTGGAACTCCCGTTGCCCGCCAGGGATCATCACCCAGCTGCCAACTTCAATTTGAGGGTTGGTCAAATCCAGACGGTTTCCAGACCAGGTCAGCATATCATCTACCTCGACCTCGAATTCATTGGCAACGGATTCTAACGAATCGCCTTCCTGCCATTGGTAATAAACGCCGTCCAATGGGGGGATCCTGAGGTACATACCTGGGGCTAACGAGTGAGGATCGTCTTTGAGCACATCGTAATTGGACCAGAGCACGGTCTCAGGTTGAATAGCATACGTGCTAGCAATCGCGAATACTGAATCGCCTTGATCCACGGTATATTCGATGACTTTCGTGCGCGGCCGGGAAGGGATCAGTGTGTTCAACATCGCTTTTCGCCCTAATTTGGCGTGAGAACCAGGAGTATCAAAGATAGGAAGTGGTGCTTCTCCTTTTGGGAGCTCCACGATTGCGATAGTTGGCCTAGGAAAATCATCTGCATTCTGGGCACCCGAACCTGGGGATGGGGTTATACGCGGCCACCCCAAAATTCCAACTACGCCCACAAGGCCAATGGCAAACACCCAGGCCAGCCAATAGAACCAGCCGCGACTTCTAGTTTTCATTCAGTTACCGACAAATGGGAGATCTACACAAATACTACTCGTTCAGGGTCATCAAGAACTCTTGGTTGTTGTTGGTGTTCTTGAGACGATCAAAGATTGCTTCCGCGGCTGTCCCTGCATCCATGCCAGCACCATGAGGTGGTTGGGCGACCATTTGATCGTACATACGGCGCATCAGCCAGACCCTCGGTGTGATATCGGGCCCTAAGAGTATCTCCTCACGACGAGTAGATGAGCGCGAGATATCAATCGCTGGGAAAATACGCCGCTCTTGCAACTGGCGGGAGAGATGTAGTTCCATATTGCCTGTGCCTTTGAACTCCTCGTACACCACATCGTCCATACGGGAGCCAGTATCAATCAAACAAGTAGCTACAATCGTCAGTGAGCCCCCGTGTTCGATATTGCGAGCCGCCCCGAAGAAACGTTTGGGTGGATACAATGCCGAAGGGTCAATACCTCCCGAGAGTGTCCTGCCAGAAGGTTGCACAACCAAGTTATAGGCGCGGGCAAGTCTGGTGATGGAATCCATGGCAATGAACACATCGCGACCAGCTTCAACAAGACGTTTAGAGCGCTCGATGACCATCTCGGCAACGCGTACGTGAGCAGACACCGGCTCGTCGAAAGTGGACGAAATCACCTCTGCGTCCACTGAACGATCCATATCTGTGACCTCTTCCGGTCGTTCGCCGATCAAGGCGACGATCAAGTTTACTTCAGGATATTGTTTGGAAATCGCATTGATCACATTCTTCAATATCGTGGTTTTTCCGGCTTTGGGAGGCGAGACAATCAAACCACGCTGTCCACGTCCTACCGGGGTGATCAAATTAATCAAACGTGTAGCCATGAGATGCTTATCCGTTTCCAGGTTGAATCGTCTATCTGGAAAAATCGGGGTCAAGCGCTCGAAGCGCATCCGGCGCATGGCTTCTTCAGGATCTAAGCCATTAACTGTCTCTACTTTGAGCAGCCCATAGTGGCGCTCGGACTCGCGTGGTGGACGCACATGGCCGATGACCATATCGCCATTGCGCAACTTGTAGCGCCGGATTTGGGATTGCGAAACATAGACATCATTGGAACTGGGTTGGTAGTTATCCCAACGCAAAAAGCCAATTCCTTCGCTCATGATCTCTAAGATACCGCCGCGCACTTCTAGGCCATCCCGCTCGGCTTCGGCCTGGCGGATGAGCATGATCAATTTTTCTTTCTTGAGTTGAGCAGCCTGGGGGACATTGAAATCCATGGCAATCTGACGCAACTCGATCAAGGGTTTCTGTTCAAGTTCTAAAACATTCATATATCTCTTCTCTGGGGGAATTCTATGCCGCGTACTCGATATTCCAACCCCACTGCTATACGCACGCGCCTGAGGGCGCGGGAAACAGGGAAGCGATCAACGCGGTTTTTCTATTTTGATCTCCAACAAGGGGGAAAACCAAAAAAATTATAGCATGGGAGAATACAAGTGGCAAGCAGAGAAGATTAGATTTTGATGATCGTTTATGACAGCAGTTAAAGTTTCGTAAGGGGCCGCTAAGCTCGAATTTGCCCAATGATCCAGATCAAGTTCCCGATGGTATAATCGCCGCATGTTACTCGACAAACTAAAGGGCATTGAAGAACGCTACGAAGAAATTAATCAAGAACTGATGGAAGTAGGCGATGACTATCAACGCGCCGCCAACCTGGGTCGAGAACGCGCCGATCTGGACCCCATCATCAAAAAAGCTGCTGAATATCGTAAATCGATCAAAGGTTTGGAAGAAGCAAAAGAATTACAAGTGGGTGATGATGTCGAGTTAGCCGAATTAGCCGCCATGGAACTGGCAGAATTAGACGAACAAATTCCCCAGCTCGAACTCGAAATCAAAACCCTCCTGATACCCAAAGACCCCCGAGACAAACGCAATGTAATTATGGAGATTCGGGCGGGCACGGGTGGTGACGAAGCCGGCATATTTGCCTCGGATCTATACCGCATGTACAATCGCTATGCGGACTCCCTAGGCTGGAAATCCGAAATGCTCTCCCTTAATGAGACAGGGGTAGGTGGCTTCAAGGAAGTCTCCTTCCTAATCAAAGGAGATGGGGCATTCTCGAAATTAAAATTCGAATCTGGAGTACACCGCGTTCAGCGAGTACCGGTCACTGAATCTCAAGGACGTATTCATACATCAACAGCCACTGTTGCAGTGTTGGCCGAAGTAGACGATGTAGAAATCGACATACCAGATCGAGATATTAAAATGGATGTGTATAAATCAGCCGGGGCCGGGGGACAAAGCGTGCAGAAGAACTCCACTGCTGTACGGCTGACTCATCTACCTACAGGCATGGTAGTCCAATGCCAGGATGAGCGCTCTCAACTCCAAAATCGTCAGCGCGCCATGAGCATTATGAAAGCCCGACTCTATGAGCTAGAAGAAGCCAAGCGACGCGCTGAAATTGAAGAGAATCGCCGATCCCAAATTGGTACTGGGGAACGTTCAGAGAAAATTCGCACATATAATTATCCCCAATCGCGGGTAACCGATCACAGAATTAATATGTCCTCTCACAATTTGCCGGTTGTTATGGATGGTGAAATCGATGATTTCATCGAAGAACTCACTACCCGAGACGAGGCTGAACGCCTGGCGGCTGCAGGATTTGACAAATAAGAATTGAATATTGACAATTACCAATTGACAATTTCTGATGCTCTAGAAGAAATTCAGAAGGTTTCAAAACTTCATAGTGATACTCCCTCCCTTGACGCCCAGGTGATGCTGGCCCATATTCTCCAACAACCACGCACCTGGGTTCTCGCGCACCCTGAAAGTCAGCTCTCCAGTGAGCAACACGAAACCCTATCTCAGAGTTTATCCCTTATTGGGGCAGGGGTACCCTTACCCTATATCCTTGGGCACTGGGAATTCTATGGCTTAGATTTCATCGTCTCTCCCGCGGTACTCATCCCCCGCCCCGAGACAGAACTCCTTATCGAAGAAGCGCTCAAATGGCTCAAACATAAAATTGAACCGAGAAGAAGCCAAGAGGAAAGAAATATACTTTCTTCACAACCTTCGCGTCATTGCGGTGAATCTGCGCCAAATCTCCACGTGGCTGATATCGGTACTGGTTCGGGCTGTATCGCCGTTACTTTAGCGAAACTTATCCCAAATTTGCGCGTGACTGCTATAGATATCAACGATGAAGCGCTGGATATTGCCCATACCAATGCCCTGAAACACGCTGTCGAGGATCGCATTGATTTTAAAATATCCGATATATTTGCGGAACTAGAAATCCACCCTTCAAAATTCGATGTTATTTGCGCAAATCTCCCTTACATCCCAACCCGAACTTTACACTCGTTAGAAGTCTATGGTCGAGAACCCACCCTGGCATTAGATGGTGGACCCGACGGATTAAACATCGTTCGTCGATTATTAGAGGACGCACCACAATACCTTGCTCCTGCAGGGTTGCTGCTCCTGGAGATTGACGCTTCTCAAGGTATATCGGCTCTGAGACTGGCTCAAGAGGCATTTCCTTCTGCTACAGTAAACCTGCTACCTGATCTGGTTGGGCACGACCGCTTGATCCACGTTGAAACATGATGATAAAAACCAAAATCATACCTACGAAACATCCCAAAGCAATTAAGTGTGCTGTCAGCGTGCTCGACAATGGAGGCTTGGTCGCATTCCCTACCGATACTGTTTACGGGTTAGCTGCGGCAATATATGATATAGAAACCATTGGACGGTTATTTCGTGTCAAAGAGCGTGATCAAAATAAGGCTATTGCAGTGCTAATGAGTTCTCCCGAGGATCTAGCGCACATAACTGTCAATCCCCACCGAGATGCACTGAAGCTGGCTGTTAGTTTTTGGCCCGGCCCTCTAACCCTCGTAGTCCCTAGGCATCCTGATCTGCCCGAGATCCTCAGCCCGCTCCCCACGATCGGCGTACGCATCCCTGATCACCCAGATGCCATAGCCCTGATGAATATCACGGGCCCATTAGCAGTTACTTCTGCGAATATCTCCGGGATGGAGAATGCCCGCACAGCAAACGAAGTGCTTGCACAACTTGAAGGGCGTATCCAACTCATCTTAGATGGAGGGGTCACACCCGGCGGTCAACCATCTACAGTCGTCGATTGCACTTTGCCTGAACTACGTGTTCTCCGTGAGGGGCCAATCTCTTGGGAAAGCATGCGAAGCGTTTTGCTAAAATAGTTAGCCTGCCGGGCTGGCGGCCTTTTAGTCCGGTATTCCTGGTTCTATTCCAATTTCCTTCTCATTATCTTCAAAGCTAACGTTTAATTTGCCTTTATCTATTTTTCATCTTCTCCTTATCTAAAACCTTATAATAACAATTGCATTCTCCTCATACACTCAAACCGCCC
>CAYWIC010000050.1:0-32339 GCA_964458115.1 uncultured Anaerolineales bacterium
GCGGTGATCGCGGGCGTGCAAACCGATGGATGGCTCGTCGAGGATGTACATCACACCCACCAAGCCACTGCCGATCTGGCTGGCCAGACGGATGCGCTGGCCTTCGCCACCAGAGAGGGTCGGCGCGGAACGATTGAGTGTCAGGTAATGCAGCCCGACGTTCCGCAAGAAGCCCAGTCTTTCGTGGATCTCTTTGATGAGTTCCTCTCCAATTTGGATCTGTTCATCGGGTAACGTGCGCAGCAGACTACCAACCCAATCATGCAGGGCTTCAATGCTCCAGGATGTCAATTCGGGCAGGCGATTACTGTCAATGGTGACGAAGCGAGCTTCGGGATTTAGACGTTCGCCTTCGCAGAGCGGACAGGGAAGCCTGCTCATAAAGGACATGTAGTGCCGCCGGGTGTACTCAGATTTTGTCTGGCGGAAAAGTCGGTTGATATGAAAAATATTGCCTTGGAATGTACGGAAACTCTGCCCGCTCCAGGAGCCATCTTCGGATTGGTATTCGAACTGAAATTTCATCTCGCCGGAGCCATACAATATGGCGTGACGGAATTCTTTAGGCAGCTCGTTCCAGGGGGTTTCTAGGTCAGCACCATAATGTTCGGCCATTACGCCTAGATATTTTGCGCGCCACTTACTCTTCTGTTTGCGGACTTCACCATACCAGCGCGAAGCGCCATCAAGGAGAGATAGATGGGGTTTGTGGATGATCAAGTCGGGGTCAACTTGAAGCTGCACGCCCAGGCCGTTGCACTCGTCGCACATCCCTAGGGGGGAGTTGAAGCTGAAGAGATGAGGTTCCAACTGCGGGAAGCTGATATCACACTCTGGGCAAGCGTTGTGCTCGCTGAGGACGATCTCTTCGTTGCCCAGATCGACGATTAGAATGCCCTCCCCAGCTTGCAGGGTGGTTTCAATGGAGTCGATCAGGCGGGTGGGGAAGTCGTCCTTCATCCCCAGCCCTTCCCCCACTGGGAGAAGGGAGTCTGATTCCCCTCTCCCTGAGGGAGAAGGGGTAGGGGTGAGGGAGTCGGGTACGATCAGCCTATCGATAACAAGTTCGATATTGTGCTTCTTGTTCTTGTCTATTTTGGGAATGCCATCGCTCAAATCAACCAGCTCGCCATCGACTCGTGCGCGAGTATATCCGTCTTTGAGAGCTCTTTTGAAGGTGTTGACAAATGCCCCTTTGCGTTTGCGGGCAATGGGTGCCAACAACTGGAAGCGCGTCTTTGCAGGGAGCTTGGCCAATTGATTGGCGATCTGCTGGGCGCTTTGGGGCTGCACAGCCCGTCCGCATTGGGGGCAATGAGGAATGCCCAGGCGCGCAAAGAGCACGCGTAAATAGTCGAGGATTTCGGTAACTGTGCCTACCGTGGAGCGCGGGTTGCGGCTAATGGTTTTCTGCTCGATGGCGATGGCTGGGCTGAGACCGGTGATCTGGTCAACCTGAGGCTTCTCCATTTGGTCCATGAACTGGCGCGCAAAAGAAGAGAGACTCTCGACGTAACGCCTTTGACCCTCGGCGTAGATGGTGTCGAAGGCCAGAGAAGACTTGCCGCTGCCGCTGACCCCGGTTATGACGACCAGTTTATGACGCGGGATATGCACATCGATGCGTTTGAGATTGTGCTGCCGTGCGCCGCGCACGATGATGTCGCCAAGGCCAAATGAATCTAAACTTTGTTGAGTGTGGGCAGGATGATCCTCAGGGAGATCGTGATCGTTTTGAGAAAAACGTTGAACGTTAAACGATAAACGTTTGGACTCCTGCTCAGATCCTCCTTCATTTCCCAATTCTTCTATTCTCTGAATTCCAGAGGGTTTTAATTCATCAACGCTTGCAAGTTCTATATCTTCGATAATTCCCAATTGGCGAAGTTTGGCGTAGATGCGTTTCGTGCGGGGCAACTCGTCGAAGAGGGAGCGCAAAGCTCCGAAATTAGCCTGTGGATCGATGGTCAGCTCGGCAATTCTATCGAGTTGGGCTTTGTCATCGACAGTCAACTCGCTTTCAGGTTTGCCATGCAAGTCATCCCAGTAATCGAAGATGCCTAGTTCCAAACGGTTGAGTGCCTGGAAGTCGTGCAGCAGATTCCCTCGGATGCAGGGGAATCCTTTCCAGCGTCCGGAATAGCGGAAGATGTCTGGGCGGACTTTGCCCTCTCGGGACTGCTTCCAAGCCGAGCCTGCAACGTAGAAATCCACGTCAGGACGCAGATCGTGCAGGTTGCAGCCGTCTTTGATTGGGTTCATCCCCAGGGGCATGCCGCCTACATCGGAATCGGCTAGTACCCAACGGCTTTGATCAGCGTTCCAGTATTCTGTTATCCAATGATCGCCTTTATAAATGCTCTCCGCACCTAAATAATCGGCGAATCCCACACGCATGCGAGCGGGAATCCCCTTGTGCCTTAGGAGCGAGGTGAAGAACACGGCAAAATCTCGACACATGCCCACCTGGCGTTCCTTGGGCTCGCGTTTGATGATCAGCGGGTCGGGAGAGAGCTCAATGATGCGTGCTAACCGCTGCTGCATGGTGCGCAGACGCTGTTCGCCGCGGCTCTCTCGGGTTAGCGTAACGCCAAATTGTTCAGCGGAAAGGCGATGCAGAAGTTGCCCCTGGATGACATCAATCAACTCATGGATGCCGTCGGGGAGATCTCTATATAGGTCAACGAAGTCGCCAGGGTCGGTAATCGGGGAGTGAGAGCGGTAATATTCTAGGTATTCTTTCATAGTGGAGTTATCGTGATTATTCGCACATACGTTCTATTATTGTAACATGAAGACGGAGTAGGAATAAAATACATACCTTAAAAGATTCGCTCCAGCGTCAAAAAAGTCAGGCGATGAAATTTAGCCTGACTTCATTGAAGGATACAAAGGATTATTCGGATTGAAGTTACGCATCATAATAAAAAAATATCCCTGATAATAGGGTGTGGGAGCGAAGCCCCCACATCCTATTATCAGGGAAACCTTGATATGCTTGCGTAATACGAGTTATGTAGTTTTTTCTGCCAGATCGGAATTTTTCTCGGACACTTTCTTCATCTCATCGTGATCCGGCAGGAGAGTCTCGACGTTGCGAATGGCTGGGATGAACCAGGCGATCAGAATGATGCCAACATAGGCCAGCCCAGCGAAGACGAATTGTAAAGCGATCCCCGATCCTGGACTGTTGCCCACCATCCAGCCAAAAGTATGTCCCAAAGCTGTAGAAGCGTTCATGGCTGGTTCAGTGATGTTATCAGCCAGTGCGCCGCCGACCACGGGCATGATCGGGTCGACCAGCCAGGCGATCAACCGTCGGGCGGAGAATACTCGTCCCTGCACATCTGGCGCGACCTTCGACTGCCAGATGGCATTGCTGGCACTCTGGCTGAGCGGAAAGCTCATCGATGCAATGATGGCAAATGGAATCCAGAAGTACAGGCTACGCCCCAATCCAAATAGGACCAGGCCGAAAACGGCGAATATCGCCCAACCGATGAGCATGCCGCGGATGCGCTTCTTAAATCCACCCCAGGCACTGACGATCAATCCCCCTACTACGCCCCCGATAGCGAAAGCGGATTGCACTGCGCCAAGCGTGGCGCTGTTATTGTCGGAGCGCAGCAATATCATGGGAGCCAGCAGTGACCAACCTCCAAAGCCATGCACCAGGTTCAGGAACATGATCACGATCAGAAGGCTGAGCAGACTGCGCCGGGCGAAGATGTACTTGAAGCCGTAGGTTGCCTCGCTGAGCAAACTGCCTTTCCCCTCCTGACCCTCCTCGGTGAGTTCCGGCTGCGGGATGTGCACAATCAGCAGCGCGGCGATGGCGATGAAGAAAGTCACCACATCGAGCGTAAGGATGCCCGTCAACCCGATGAGCGGTAACAAGGCGCCCGCCAGCATGGGTGCAAAGACCGCAGGTCCAGAGTCGACCAGCATCATCATCCCATTGGCGCGGTCGTATTGTTCTTTAGGGATCATGGTAGTGATCGCGGCCATATAGGCTGGCCATTGGAAGGTTGCGCTGAGTCCGTAAGTGATGGCAGTAATATACAGGTGCCAAATTTGGAGTTGGTCGGTGGCGTTCAAAATCAATATTGCCCCAGTGGCCAGGACTGCCCCAAAGTCGCTGACCATCATCATCAATTTGCGATTGTACCGATCAACCAATGCCCCAGCGATGGGTGATACCAACAAGAAAGGTACTAAAAAGGAAGTCGAGACTAACCCCAGCACTGTGGCGCTGCCTGTCTTCTCGAACGCCCAAATGGTCAAGGCAAAATTGCTCATATTAGAGGCCAGCACTGAGATCAATTGCCCCAACCAGACGGTAGTGAAGCCGAACATGCCGCTTGGTTTCTTTGTCATGGTATTCTGTCCTCCAAGTTTTTGATATCCATACAGAATACTTGTTCGAAGAATTAAGGTTCAATGATCACGTTGACTGATTATAATGAATGGACGGAATGGAGGCACGCCATGATTGAAAACAAATTTAACTTTGATGAGATTCATAACCGTATCAATACCAATTCGATCAAGTGGGATTATGCCTACGAAAATGATGCGTTGATCAAAAGGAACGTTGAGGGTGATCCTTTTTCTGAAGGGGAACTGCTCCCTATGTGGATTGCCGATATGGACTTCCAGACGGCACCAGCGATTCTCGAAGCAATCCAGCAACGCGTTGATCATGGCATCTTCGGCTACACACTGCCCGACAAATCCTATTACGACGCCATAATCCATTGGATGGACGGGCGCCAGGGCTGGAAAATTGACCGAGAATGGATCCTGACCACGCCCTCAGTGCTCTTCTCGATCAGTGTGGCCATCCAAACCTTCACCGAACCCGGCGACAAAGTTAATGTGCAGACGCCTGTTTTTAAACCTTTCTACACCACTATCGAGAACAACCAGCGCGAATTGTCACGCAACCCCTTGATCTACGAAGATGGCCACTACTTCATGGATTTCGGTGATCTCGAAGCCAAAGCCGCTGACCCACACGCCAATATGATCATCCTTTGCAGTCCGCACAACCCTGTGGGACGAGTCTGGACTCAAGATGAACTTTATCGCTTCGGAGAAATCTGCCAGCAGAACGATATCTTGATCGTCTCTGACGAAATCCACAGCAACCTGATCTACTCCTGGGCCGATTTCGTTCCTTTTGGGGCAGTGGGGAACGAATTTCAAGATCGCCTGATCCTTGTCAACAGTCCAACGAAAACTTTCAATACGCCTGGGATCAAAGCATCCAATGCTTTTATTCCAGATCCCCACTTGCGCGCCAAATTTTCTGCAACGCTAGCGAAACTCAACGAACATTTTGGTGCCAGCACGATTAGTTCGCTGGTATTGCAAACAGCGTATGGAGAAGGCGCTGATTGGTTGGATCAATTGATGGCATATCTAAATGCCAATTATCAATTCACTCAAGAATATTTCGAAGCGAATTTAGCCCCTCTGCGCATCGTGCGCCCGGAAGCGCTGTATTTGATTTGGGTTGATTGTCGTGAATTGGGCTTTAGTGGAGACGAACTCCAACGATTGTTTTACAGCGAAGCTAGAGTCTATATCGAGGAAGGCAGCAAATACGGACCCGAGGGAGAGGGCTTCGTGCGTCTTAACATCGCCTGCCCACGCACATTATTGGAGGAAGCCTTAAATAGGATGCACCGCGCTTTGAGAGGCTTATGATTTATTTTTTTGGACGCGGATTCACACGGATGTTCGTGGATTGATCAAATTAAATAATCAGCGCAAATCAGCGTTTATCTGCGCCTAAGTTATTTTTATTGTCTCGCCAACCACTTCTCGCTGGCTTCGATATGTTCATTGTAATGCCAGTGCGTGTTGGCCGAGATCAGCACCTGGTAAGTTAAGTCTCCAGCCCAATCGAAAGGCAGTTTCTCGGGCAAAACGTTCTCATCTAAACCTTCAATTTGAGCCACAAATTCTCTGTGGATTTTGTGGAAATCCTCGACGATGTCGACAAATGGTCTATCCTTGTTCTTCTCGTAAACATCGGCGTTGAAGTCGTTGGCGAAATTTTCGCTTTCAATGACTTCGAATTTTATTGGCTCTCCAGTTGTCGCAGCGTTGATGCGATCCATGGCCAGCAACTCCCAGGCGGAGACATGGGCCATAATGTCCTTGTAGCTCCAGCCATTTGACATGGCACTGGTGTCATGCAATTGCTCTTCGCTCAGGCCGGCGATGATTTCGTTGAGATCAGCCCAGGTTTGGTTGATGACCGTGAGTAATTCAGCTTTGGTCGGTTGTTCACTCATTACTTACCCTTCCAATTGTCACTCTGAGCGATCGTCGTAGACGAGAGCGAAGAGTCTCGATGCTTCGATCGCCTCGCTCTGCGCGCCTTCGGCGGCTCAACATGACAATAGTACACGGATCGCCAAAGGCACGCCTTCGGCGATCCGTGTACAAATTCTAACTTACTAATTCTTCGAACTTGTCCACATAGCTGGCCAGCACAGCGAAGGCCTTCTCGACGGGTTCTGGCGAGGTCATATCCACACCTGCTGCTTTTAGAGCATCCAACGGATAGAGTGCATTGCCGGCTTTCAAGAAGTCGATATATTTTTCTGCGGCACCATCTACACCAGCTAAGACATTATCTGCCAGGTCGTTGGCACCTGAGATCCCCGTGGCGTACTGGTAGACATAGAAATCCATGTACATATGACCGAACTGCGCCCAGGTAATGCCAATGCGGTCGTGATCGAACTCGACCTCGTCCGCGTAACCCTCTTTGAAGAATTCAGCAGTCAGGTCGATCATGCTCTTGGCGCTGACTGGTTCACCCTTTTCGACACGTTGATGCATCTCCAGTTCCCAACGCGCCAGGGTAGGCATGATGAAGAAATAGCGGTGATAGTTGGACATGGCTTCTTCGACCAGGGCTAACTGAAGGGTCGCGTCATCCAAGGTGTTAAATAGGTAATCACGTGTCATGGCCTGGTTGAAGTTGGATGCCACTTCGGCGACAAACAGCGAGTATTGCGAGTAGATGAATGGTTGCGTTTCACGAGTGTAATAGGAGTGCATCGAGTGTCCCAGCTCGTGCGCTAAGGTGCTCAGGCTGAAGATATCATCGGAGTAGCTCATCATGATGAAGGGCTGTGTTCCATACGAACCCCACGAGAAAGCACCCTGACGTTTGCCTTTGTTGATCGCCCGGTCGACCCAGCGGCGAGTCGTACAGCCTTCACGCATTACCTCGACATATTCATCGCCCAGGGGCTTCATGCCCTCGCAGATCCATTCTACGGCCTGGTCATAAGGCACTGGGGGAGTCTCTTGCATGACGGGAGCCTTGATATCATACACATGGAATTTGTCATACCCCAGCGCTTCCTTGCGGATACGCCAATAGCGGTGCCAGGTGGGTAAGTTTTTCTTGAAAACATCGATCAGGTTGTGGAAGACTTCTTCAGGAATGTCGTTGGGTTTCAACGAAGCCTGTAATGATGAATCGTAATTTCGAGCCCCCATGTTGAAGACATCCCGCTGAATGACCTGCGTCTGGATGCTGGCCAGGGTGTTTTTGAAATCTAAATAGGAATCAGCGTAATTCTCCCAGGCGGTGCGACGGACTTCTCGATCGGAATGGGTGATCAAGGAGCCGATGCTGCTCTGGCCGACTTCCATCTCTTTACCCTCGGAGCTGATGGCAGGCTTGAACTTCAGATCCGCGTTGGTCAACGAGGAGTAAGCTGTCAGGACCATCTTTGGAGGCAGGGGATCGCCTACCATGGCAATCACCTCTTCAACCTCAGGAGAGCGCACGTGATCCCCGCGTTTCTTCAGCTGGTCAAAATAGTGAGCGAAAACGGCCAGTAGCGATTCCTCCTCGATCCATTTTTCCAGCACATCGAACCCAATGGCCATGATTTCAGGTTCCACAAAGGCAGTCGCAGTGCGAACTTTGGCAAGTAATCCGCGCGCCTGACCAAAGCGGGCCGCGGCATCCTGATCGCTAACGTCAACGGATGCAGCCAAGCCGGCATACACATAGACTTGCATCCCTGGGACAAAGATCTTCTCCGAAACTTGCAGCCCTTCAAGTAATGTCTTGGGATTCTCGCCCAATTTACCCTGGTACTTCTCGATTTCAGGTAGGAGCGAGACAACATTCTTAAAATTATCTTGCCAAATCTCTAGGGTTGCAAAAATGCTTTCCAGGTTCCAGGTTTCCTCAATGGGGACTTCGCCGCGAGCGGGTAACGATTTTTGTGACATGGGTAACGATTCTCCTGTTGTTGTGTTTTGAATAACGGATGGAATATGATTCCTATGATAATATAGTCGAGCGTCAACTTCGGGAATCATACCATGGTAATCATTTGATCCCACGTCTTATTCGTCTAGAAAGGATGGTCTTATGTTATCCAAATTGAAAACCATGAACCGTGAGCATTTAGCCTGGTATCTGTACGATTTTGGAAATTCGGCGTACGCTGCGGTGGTCTTATTAGCAATTTATTCTGCTTATTTCAAGGGGGAAGTGGTTGGCGGCGCCGAAGGTTCTCGATTGTGGGGTATTTCTGTCGGCATCGCCATGTTGGTCGTAGCCGTCATCGCCCCAATCCTGGGGTCTGTGGCCGATTTTTCTGGTTCGAAGAAGAAATTCTTGCTGGGATTTTCTGTAGTTACCTGGGTCTTTACATCCTTGCTTTTCTTTGTACAGAAAGGCGATATCTTTTTGGGAATGACATTCTTCATTCTAGCAGAGATTGGCTATCGCGGTGGACAGGTGTTTTATAACTCTCTCCTACCAGAGATTGCTGAACCCGAAGAGTTGGGTCGTGTGTCCGGTAATGGCTGGGCGATTGGGTCGTTGGGCGGGATCCTGTGCCTTTTGGTTATCCTGCCTCCAATCGTACTTGTGGGCGGAACCCTGATTGTCCGATTGGCGCTGGTGTTTACGGCGATCTTCTTTGCGGTTTCTGCAATACCAGTTTTTCGCTGGATCACAGAACGCGCTAAGGCACAGACACTTCCCGAAGGAGAGAATTACATCTCGATTGCCTTCAAGCGCATTGGCAAGACATTGAAGTCTATCCGCCATTTTAGAGAATTTATCAAATTCATTGTTGCCTTCCTAGTCTACAACGACGGCATTTTGATGGCGATGGATTTTGCCGCCATTATCGGCGCAGTTCTCTTTGGTATGAACCAGCAGCAGTTGATTATTTTCATGATCGTCGTACAGGTGACCAGTGTTATTGGGGCTTATCTCTTTGCCGTCATTGGAGATAAATTTGGTTACAAGAAGTCACTTATCTTCTCGGTAGTGATGATGATCGCAGTGGTTGTTGCCATGCTCTTTACGCGTACCCTCAATGGCTACTTTGTCATTGGCGCTTTCGCTGGATTTGCCCTCACAGGCGTTCAATCTCTGAGCCGCACCATGGTGGGCTTGTTTGCACCCGAGGGGCGCAGCGGTGAATTCTTCGGCTTTTTCGCTATCGCAGGTCGAACTTCGTCGTTTATTGGCCCAACCGTTTACGGCATAATTGCTGCTGAGGCTGCCATCTTCTACGCAGCCAATCGTGGCATGGACTTGCTCTCTGCAGAGATTGCTGGTCAACGTGCGGCCATTGTTTCGATTATTTTCTTCTTGCTGGCAGGCTTAATAATCTTGTTTACTGTCAATGAGGCTAAAGCTCGCCAGGCCGCAGTTGAAACGCCCGTTCCAGCTGGGGATTAGATTGAATACCTTGTCATTGCGAGCGCGCCACAGGCGGGCCTTCGGCCAGTCGAAGCAATCTGAATCTCAATTGTGGATGATAATATGGATTGCTTCGTTGGGTTGCAGGCAACCCTCCTCGCAATGACATAAATTAAGTGGGAAGCATGTCTCAATATAAATACCCCCGCCGTCAGGCGATCCGATGGGTAATGCATCAACTTGCCAGACCAGCTCTGGCGTTATTCGCTCAAGTGGAAGTACTCGGTGAAGAGAATCTGCCTGGGGAGGGCCCTCTTATTGTTGTGGGCAACCACTTTTGCTTCCTCGACCCAGTCGCCTTCGTGCGCTTCTCCCCCTGGCCCATCGATTTTATCGGCGCGGCCTTCCCCCCTTTCGCTCCCCCGTGGACAAAAATGATCACCGCTATGTGGGGATTCTACAAACTCTACCGCGGCACTGGTTCAACGGAAGCGTTGCGCGCCGCCGAAGCCCTTCTGGCTCAAAACGGTATCTTGGGCATTTTCCCTGAAGGGGGTAGTTGGGCAACTGTGCTGCGTCCCGCTCGACCAGGGACAGCTTATCTGGCCGCGCGCAGCGGGGCCAAATTACTGCCAGTGGGGTTATATGGTTTCAATGATGTTTTCCCTCCCCGACTGAGAGATCGCGCCCGCCCTGTTATCAAGATTGGCAAACCCTTTGGACCCTTCAGTGTTTCTGGTCGCGGGCGGCAGCGGCGCGAACAACTCGACGAGATCGGGCACACCATCATGCGCAAGATCGCTGAGCTATTGCCCGAAGAGTTGCACGGTAGCTATTCAGATGATCTTGCACTACGAGACGCTGCGAAAGAATTCGAAGCTTATCCCTGGGATGAGAACCCCGAAGGCCTGGTTGACAGTGGTGGGGTGATAAATTAATAAGCCGAGAATAGGGGTGTGGGCGTAAGCGCCCCACACCCCTATTCTCGGGCAAATTCATTAAAGTGAGCAGAATGCAACAATACAATTTCCCTAAGCGCGCCCCCATTCGATTGCTTTTCAAATCCTTAATCTATCTGGCCCTGAGTATCTTCACAAAATTAGAGATCTACGGCAAAGAGAACCAACCCGAGAAGGGACCTTACATCCTGGTCGCCAATCACTTCAGTTTTGCCGACCCGGTTGTCTTGATCCGAATTACACCTTGGAAAACGAATTTCATCGCCGGGGCAGTGGCAGGCTTCGCGCCGGGATGGGCGGCACTGTTCCCAAAGATTTGGGGTGCTTTTTGGGTTCATCGCGGCACAGGATCGCGCGAGGCCCTGAAACAGGCCGAGGGTTGGCTGAAAACTGGCGGCGTGCTGAACATCTTCCCCGAAGGCGGGGCTTGGGCGCAAGTGCTGCGACCCCCGCGCCCAGGTGTGGCGTATATCGCCACGCGCAGCAGAGTGCCGATCGTGCCAGTGGGTATTGTAGGATTGGAGAATCTCTTTCCCCTGCGTATCATCAACCGCCCTGTGATCAAGATCAACATCGGACAACCTTTCGGCCCCTTCGAGATCAAAGGCCGCGGCCGAGAGCGCCGCGAGCAGCTCGATCAAATTGGCCATGCCATTATGGAGAAGATCGCTGAGCAGCTGCCGGAAGAGAATCGCGGCCGCTATAGCGATGACCCTGCTATCCGTGAGGCTGCCAAACCGTTCGAAGCCTATCCTTGGGATGAAGCTGTCGAAGGGGAAGTGACTTTTCAGGGGAGTTGAAAACTAAACTAAAGACCCTAAAGGTCTCACAGACCTTTAGGGTCTTTGTTACTCATTACGTAGTTCTTCCAACAGGGCCAAATTGAAGGGATTGCGTCCCGCCTCTAGCTCAGTCATCCATTCTTCTCGCTGGCTGATATATTCATCAGACCAGCTGCCTACCTTTACCCATGCAATAACGAATTCGATATCCTCCATCGCGCCTTCAAGGTCATTAGACAGTGCACGGACGATTCCTCTACTCTCACGATAATGACCATTTTCCGGGTATATCTCAATTGCATTGTCGCAGGCAGTGAGCACATCTTGGGCAAAGCCCCACAATCCGCCGTACCAGCAAAGTGTATTCCATGAATCCCCAGAAATTGAAAGCTCCGGGCCAAGGGTTTGTGCCTGTGTGATTGCAGCTAACGCTTCATCGATCTGGCCTTGCTGCGCTAACTCTACACCATACTCGACGAATACTGGAGCAGCCAGCCGCGCGGCAGCTTCTTCCGGATCAAGATCGAGCGTGGCATCATAGGCCAGCGCCTCCTGGTACTTCGCCACCGCACTTTCAACATCCATCCCTTTGGCGAATGCATCCCCCTCTTGAATCAATTCTTGGATGACATATTTTTGGGCTTCTGCCAGGGGATCAAGATCGAGGCTGGGGTCCAGGTCTAATGCCTCCTGGAATTTGGTTAGTGCGCCTTCGATATCCCCATCTTGAGCTAATTCATCTCCTTGAGCAACCAGACCTTTTGCTTCATAAACAATGGCTTCAGCCTGGGGGTCAAAATCCTGGCTGGGGTCCAATTGGAGTACTAATTCGAATAGGGTTATGGCGCTTTCTTGGTCCCCTTTCATTGCGAAGCCCTGGGCCCTTTCGAGTAGATCAGGGCTGATGGGCCACTGCTGGCAGGTTTTGCGGTAGCTTTCATTCGAGAAATATTGCTCCCACTCATCCAGCGTGAGGTTGCGCTGGGATTGCTGACAGGCTAGTTCTACCAGATTGTCGATATTTAGATCCCAGGCGCGGGCAGTAGTGTCGCGACTACCAGTCGCTAAGATGCGTCCCTCGGGGCTAAAGGCCAACGACGTAATCCAATCTTCGTGTCCTTCCAAGATAATGGGCTGGCTAGTGGGGTCGTCCGCTGAGAGATCCCAGATCCGGACCGAGGTGTCATACCCCCCGGTAACTAGAAAATCCCCATCAGGGCTAAAGGCCAAGGTATTGATACTGCCCTCATGGCCTCGCAAAAGGAAGGTTTGAATGGTGGGTGTTAGCTCCTGAGAATCTGTATTGAAAACGTGTGATATCTCCCAGATACGGGCAGTAGTATCTTGGCTTCCAGATGCTAGAAATTTCCCGTCAGGACTGAAGGTCAGTGCATTGACTTCACCTTGATGTCCTTTGAGAATCGCGGATTTAGCATCGACGTCCGGATCTGTCAGAATTGCGGCAATATCCCAAATACGAATCGTATTATCCCATCCCCCGGACGAGAGGAATTTCCCGTCTGGCGTAAAGGCCAGATCATTCACGCCGCCTCTATGGCCTTGTAAAAGAATGGGTTCGTCAATGGTTTCCAGACTGCTCAAGCCTGTATCGAACAACACTGAAACATCCCATAAGTAGACAGTGTTACTCCAGCCGCCCGTCGCCAGAATGCTTCCATCGGGGTTGAAGGCCAGGGTGTTGATGCCCCTTCTGTGACTTTGAAGCAAAGCGGGTTGAACAGAGGAGCTAGGATCTTGGGAGTCCCCCTCGATCACGGAAGCAATATCCCAGATGCGGATCGTGCTATCCCAACTGCCTGTAACCAGAAAACGGTTGTTGGGGCTGAAAGCCAGGTCAAGGATCTTCCCTTCGTGGCCACTCAAAATATAGGGCATTGAATTCGCATCGCCGGAATGCATGTCTGGGTCGAGCGCTACCTCTAGGTCCCATAGGAGAGCGCTGGTAGCATCTCCCGCGATCACCAGATAGCGGTTATCGGAGCTGAAAACCAGTTTCTTGATCGCGCCGCTAAATCCTTCGAGAATGATGGGGTCTGAATTGGGGTTTTCAGTCTGCAAATCCCAGATGTGAGCAATGGTGTCATTGCCTCCGGTTGCCAGGTATCTCCCGTCGGGGCTGAAGGCCACTGCGGTAACCCAGTCTTCGCGACCGGAAATGATCTCTTCGTCAAATTCGTCGAGCGCTTCGCGCAGCACTTGTTCGGCTACCAATGCCCGAGGCTGACCCTCGCTCTTGGTGGTATTGACCGCTTCAACTGCCAATAAGAGACTGCGCTGCGGGTCGGATATATAGACCTGACGAGATTGAGATGCCAGCGCAGCGGCTCTGAGATACAGGGCTTTGATCTGAGACTGGCGGTTGTATTCTTCGGCTTCAGTCTGAGCTGATGCGGCCTGATCTTCAGCCTGCGCTTGTTGTGTGATGGCAAGGTTCATTTGCGTAACAGCAAGTCCCATTTCCTGACTTACCTGCGTGGCTGTCGCAAGCACATCAGCCTGTTTTGTCTCTGCGCCAGAGAGTGCGTTGACAGCCCGGTTTCTGGCATTTGTGGCGCTGATCATGGTGATGAGGGCAAACATCGCCACTGCGATCAGCAGGATGGCCAGACCAATCCCGCCTTGCCAAAGGCGCCGAGTGCGGATCATCCGGCTGGTGCTCTTCTCGATAAGTGCTCTGGCCTCATCGCTGATTGTCAAGGTGTCGCCCGCCTCCTCGATGACGGCAAGGATCGACTCGCCGATCAGGTCCCCTGTCTCGCGGTAGGCGTACACCCCCTGATTCAGCAGTTCCTGGATGGGGTTGGGGGGAGTCAGTACATCGTTGAGGGCCTTGAAGGCAACATCATAATCCACATTCAGAAAACTATGGTATTGGAATTTCGCAGCCCAGAGGGGCATCTCGTCATCGGGAAGTGCTTCAATCAACACGGGGTACATGGGCTTCTTGAGACCATAGGCGATCGAACCTTCGTGTTGGACCCATTTTGAAGCCATAGAATTCGCAGATAGCACTACGATGATCTCTTTGGCTTGTTCCAGGTTGGTTTCGATCGTTTCAACCCAGTCTTGACCAACCCGCAGCGATCGGTCAATCCAAACTTTGTGGCCCGCCGCGCTGAGATCATCGGCCAGTTTGAGGGCGAAATCGCTATCTTTTTTGGAATAACTGATAAATATTTGATCGCTCATGAGTCTCTCTCATACTAGAAGATCGACCAATGGGGTATCAGGAGCGCGAAGCGCTCCTGATACCCCATTGGTCGAAAATTATTTGGTTGGTTCCATGAATACTTATAATTATTTCAGGGATAAACAAATTCAATAAAATCACCTGCAACCAAATATGTCAACTCGCCATTATCGACGCCCAATCTGTACAGATCGATTCCTGAATTGGAATACACTTCGATCAACAGGGTCGCCTCATCCAGCCACCCTGCCAACGAGATGTTGTGGGTTTCTAGAGATGTAGTCCCTGATTCTAGGTTGCGCGCATCAAATTCGATTAGGTCGTCGTGCTTTGGTGATGCAACCCGGATGATGGAGAAGATTGTATCATCTCCCATGACGATCTCGTGCCAGGCCAGGCGCTCACCCGAGGGGGAGAAGTGAGCGTTCCCAACCCCTGTAGGATGGGTCTGAGGCAGCACCTCGACAGAAAAACTTCCCTCAGTGTTGAGGTCATATATTGTTACCATGGCTGTTCCATTTGAATTGGAATGCTCGTAAGCCACTTTTGTCTGGTCAGGCGATAATGCTAATGTGCCAAAACCCACGCCCAGAACTTCCTCGGTTTGCCCAGCTTGCAAGTCGGTGAAGAACAGGCGGCTGTAGCCTCTGTAGAAGATTGGCCCGAGACCTGACATCCCGTGAGGTTCAAGCGTATACCATACACCCAGCAACTCATCCTGCTCCATTTTCAATGCCAGGGGATAGAGCACCAGTCCATTTTCATCGGCCCTGAAAACGATGGCTTGGGCATCCTCCAAAGTTTCCTGCGAGCCGGCATAGATCCAACTGTGCACATAAACCGGCTCTTTGGTCGCTTCGCCAGTGGAATCTGCGGGCGCATGGTATTGGTTTTCATGAAGCCTCTGCAAACTATCAGCAGCGAGAATTGCGTAGGCCACCTGCGGGCTTCCTGGCGCGCCTACCAGAGAGATCAGCTGGGAGATCTTCTGCAGTGGGATCAGCGCTTTGTCTCGATGATAGGTGATCTGCGGGTTTCCGGAGATGGTCGAGAGATAGATGCACGGCGCGTCAATCAATCCATCCTCGATGCGGCCGCCGAAATGGAACTGCCTCTCTGATTGCGGTCCATAGTTCAGGCCAGGGAAAACCCACTCATCGATCACCTTTCCCTCCCGGTCAACCAACTGCACCAGGTCCGTATCTTGGTCTACGATCAGAAAACCGATCGGTGCTGGAGCGATTGCTCCCGACTCGGGTTGGGGGGTGTTTGCTGAAGAGACTGGGGTAGGCTCGTTCTCAGCAGCGGTGATCGCGGCAGGTTCGTCTTGTACGTCCGTGCGCTCTTCTGTGGGAGCGCACGCCACCAGGCATAGGAGCAGCCCTACAAGCAAGAAGATGTAAGGGGTGAGTTTCATGGCTTATCCTCCTTCAGTGAATAGCAATATCGCATAGAGATCCAATTCAAATTGTAGATTCTCACCTTCGAAAGCGAAATTCTCGTGATCAGGGGAGATGATCTCTCCTTTTTCTCGCTTTCCAAGTACCAGGCTTATGTGCTGCGGCTGGTCGCCGTAATTGACTAGATGGATTTGACGCTCACTGCCTTGCTGCCAGGTTTCGATCAACACTGGGGCTTGGCTGGATGCCACTCGTGGACCAAGGATTTGTCCCACGGCATCCAGGAGGGTGCGCTGATCTTCTTCGCTGGGAAGGCGGAAGTGCGGCGATTGCAGGAACCATTGTGTGATGCCCAATTTATCGGTGATCCAACGCGCCCAACGAAAACGGAAATAGGCCCGTAGATACCATGCTAAGAAGCCCGAGATGAATTCGAGCAAGCCGCGCTGACGTGCCAGGTAGGATGGCAGGGGGAGAGACCAGCCTGGTAAGTCAGGCACATGGATGATGTTCTGACTCCCTTTGGGGTGGTCGGAGTTTCCGAAGGTGAAGACCGTCTCCAGGCCGTCCCAACTATCCCCAGATGTGACTACCCTCCACGGGATGCCAGCGTTGGTCAGGGTCTGACAAACCCCAAAGTAGCGCGGCGCCAGTTGATCCCATTGGAAGCGCATTCCCAGCTCGGGGTACAGCAAACCCACTCGGGCGGCGTTGGTTCGTCCCTGGTAGAGGTGGGCATTCGCCTGCAACCATTGGTGAATCTGCCTGACTGCAGCCCTCTCCGGGGCGTACTTTTCAGCTGTCAATAGAGTGAAGACTCCCTGGCTGTCGACGTATTCGGTACCTTTGACAACCATGGGTGCTCCACAGGCGGCCGCCTCGACGATGCCTTGCTGCAGGCGGCGCGGCGGATAGACATCGTCGAAACCGATGCCTTTATCGTAGGGATCGGTGCTCAAAGGAGTATCACCGACCAAGGCCAGCGCGGTGCGTATGGTGATGGCGTTATTGACCAGTACAGGCGCGTTTTGTGCATCACCTGGCTTCCAACGCGGCAGGCAGAAATCCTCGATCATGATTACATCCTGCACCTGGGCTAGGGCGCGCAGGTCGATGCCGTGGGTAACGTAGCTGGGTTGCATGACCGCATCGTAGTCGTTGGCGCTAACAAAGATTTGGGGATTGAGCGAACGGGCGTACTCTGATAAAGTCGCCAGGGTGTTGGTAACCAGCCCGGCACGCCAGTCTAGATAGCGGCGGCTGGCAGGGTCTTGCACCGGATCGAGATTGGTGGGAATCTTTGCTCCCGAGTCTTGCTGGTAGGCGCTTTGGCACCGATCGCAATAGCATCCTCCCGGTCCTGACCACGTACCGCCGAAATGGATCGGCGCGCCGCCCAGCCAGGGGTTGTCGAAAAAGACACCCTCTGAGCCAGCCTCGACGACGCCTTTGACCATGCCCCTTAGGTGGTCGAGCCACTCGGGATGCAGCCAGCAAGTCATATAGCGCCCGGTGTAGTAGTAAATTTGCCTTCCTTGCGGGTCTTGGGCGTACCAATCTTTATCTTTAAAACTACCTTGATAGGCGCAGTTGGAAGTCTGGATATAGCCAAACACTTTGACCCCTTCGGCCTGGTAGATCTTCACAGCCGCCCGATAGTCTTCCCAGTCCTCGGCCTCGATTTCGGGAGGGAACCCCCAATCATACATCAGGTACGCCCAGTTGAAAGCGGCTTGCTTTGCCATGCGTCGTGCGCCGACAGGTGTGTGTGCCTCTTGGTGGACGAAGATGTCCACAGGAGCATCCATAAATTTGAGTTGGTTCATGCGGACAGTACCTGGACCAGCCCACAGGTATACGGGACGATGATGACCGATGGCGAAGTCGTTGGTTCTCATGTTCAAGTGCCTCAGCTAAAATGGGGACCCCTCGAAAAAAGGGTTTGCGCAGGGGCGTCGCTTTGCGCACCCTTTTTTCGGGAAAAACTACTTGGCGTTCAAATGCTTTGTTGATCTCCAATCAATGATCATGAAGGGTAAGTAAAGAATCAAACTGATCACGAGGGCAATGGCTTCCATGGATAGGATATACCATGGCCAGGGACCGAGGTGGTCCAATATTGTGGGGATGTGGGGTTTGTACAGCGTGTAAAGATAGTTGCTACCCACGGCGATATTGATAAATGTAACAAGCGCCAGATAGAGATTCCCCCAGATAGCCACCCTTTTTATGGATGCCCAAGTGGGACGCAATCCTTCGACGGCTGCCATTAAGACAGCCGCTGTGATGATGCCGCCATGCGAGATGAAGATCTGAAAGGCATAGTAATGCGGGAAGCCATACGCGCCCACCTCAGAGGTGAGCAATGGTTGGATGGCGGCTCCAATGCCCAAGAAATAGGCCATCTCGAAAATGGCATATTTTTTTGTGACCAACATCCAAACGCTCAGCCACACGAATAGTGTGCAAAGGTGAAGAGGTAGATTCCATTTCGGGTTCCACTGAGCGGTGAAGATCAGCCAGGCCTGAAAGGCGATTTCGTTGACGGCCAATATTCCGGCCAGGGAGAAGCGCATTACCTTACGCTGTCTTTCGTTAGGCACGCGCCGAAAAATGAGCATTGCCAAATTGATCCCAAAGAGTACCCCCAACATCGTCAAATGAGCAATCCCGAAAAGCACAAAGGGACTGTTGGGGGAATGAGTTTCAAAGAAGTGGATCATTCGCTACTCAAATTCTTCATCGAGGGAGGTTTCGCGTGTATCTCGATGTGTTGTTGATTCTATAGATCGAGGATTGCCAATTTCATTCTATCTAGCGCATCTGCAACCAGTGCGCGCGGTGCGCCGAAATTGAAACGCACATGTCCATCGCCGCCCTTGCCAAACCAGGCGCCATCGTTCATCGCCACATGCCCCTTCTCCAGGAAGAAGTCACAAGGCTTGCCTTCGACCTCCATTTCTCTGCAATCCAGCCAGGCCAGGTAGGTGCCTTCGGGTTTGGCCATCGATACCCCGGGGAGTTGCTCATTGACGAAGTCGAGCGTATAGTTCCGGTTGGATTCAAGATAGGTCAACAATGCATCCAACCATCCCTCTCCTTGTTCATAGGATGTTTGCATGGCGACTTGGCCCAGCAGATTGACCCAACCCACCAATCCCTGTTTGGCAGCTTCGTATTGCGCCCGAAGTTTGTCGTTCTCGATCACCGCTACCGAGGCTTTGAGCCCGGCGATGTTGAAGGTCTTGCTGGGGGCTAACAGTGTGATGGTGTTGGCGGCGATCTCGGGGGACAGTGATGCGACGGGGATGTGTTGATTTCCAGGGTAGACCAGGTCATGGTGGATCTCATCCGCGCAAATCAGCACGTTGTGCCGCAAGCAGATCTCGGCCATGGCTTCTAATTCATCTTTCCGAAAGACTCGGCCGGTAGGATTTTGGGGGTTGCAGAGCATGAAGATGCGCGTCTTCTCATCGATGGCGGCTTCGAAATCATCCAGGTCGAGGGTGTATTGATCGTCTTCGCCGCGGATTAGCTCATTTTCTTGCTGAACCAATTTGACATTCTCGGCAACTTTTAAGAAAGGGCCATACGTCGGGGTCTGAACAAGCACGCCATCACCAGGTTGAGCAACCGCGTGGGCTGCCAGGTTAAATGCAGTCACCACACCAGGGATGAAGAGCACATGCTCGGGATCTACGGACCAGCCGTGGCGTCGGTCCAGCCAATCCACCACGGCTTCTTTGAGTGAATCTTGCGGCATTGGGTAGCCAAAAACACCATGTGCCACGCGATCTCGTAAAGCCGTCATCACGGGCTCTGGGGATCGAAAATCCATATCGGCCACCCACATGGGCAGCACATCTTCAGCATACACGCGCCACTTAGCGCTCTCCGTGCTTCGTCGGTCGGGGAGGGTGTCAAAGTCAAAAGGCATTTTATGTCCTCTAAGCTCCCGCAGGTTCCGAACCTGCGGGATGTTCATTTCGTTATAAATTCTACCTCAGGATAATCAAGAGATGGACCATCCAGCAATGGTGATATCTCTCCCTGCAAGTGCTGGTCGATGAAAGCCAGGGTATAGGCTCGGAGAATCGTCAGGACGCGGTCGCCGTTCAAGGGGCCTTTGAGGCCGATGAAGCGCGCCACCGGGCTGAAAGCGGGTAAGTCGCTGAAATCGAAGTGCGCGGTCCCCTCTAAAACGATATGAAGCTTGTCTCCGGTTGCATTTTCCCAGAACTGCTCGAAACCGCGTTCTCTGCGCTCCCAATCGTCCGCCCAGGATTGGCTGAAAATGGCCAGCATCGGTTGCGTGATGCCCGCGGAGAGCACTTCTTCTGAGACTGGGATCATATACGGGTCCATTCCAAATATCGCCGCACAGCGTCCATCCCTGGCGCAGAACTCGATCGCCACTCCGCCTCCGGTGGAGTGGCCCAACACACCGACCTGTTCGAGGTTCAACCGACCAGAGAACATCCCCAGCGGGATCCCTGAATAGTTTCCGGAGAGGCGATCCAAAATAAAGCTCAAATCTCCCGCCCATTGATCTGCCAGTTGGTTGGCAAGGGGTTTGAATTCGTCCATGGGTAATCCGGCGTCAAATGGCAATGCCTGGGGATTATTGCCTACCA
The DNA here is from genome assembly GCA_964458115.1 of uncultured Anaerolineales bacterium. Taxonomy (GTDB): domain Bacteria; phylum Chloroflexota; class Anaerolineae; order Anaerolineales; family UBA11858; genus NIOZ-UU35. The sequence goes on from CAYWIC010000050.1 coordinate 20,693, forward strand.
CTCGATCTCCAGGAAAGACCGTCGTCACCGAACCATAGGTATGGTCAGGCGCGGCAATTACATACCCGTAGCTGGCCAGCTCTTCCATCTGGTAGGTGTTCTGCGCCCGAAATCCGTTCCAGCCGTGGGAGAAGAGCAGCAACGGATACACTTCCCGATCAGATACCAGTGGCGCACTGGCGTACGCATGACTGCGTGAGTAAACCAGATGGTCGAGGGTGAACTCCGGCAATTCCAAATATTCGGCGATCGCTGGACCCATGATCTCGGCAGCATCCATCCAGGGAGCAATCTCAAAATCACCTGGCAGATCCGCAGGATACCAAAACTGTACCATGATCCCCCGCGGTTCATTGGGATCTTCCGAGTATAATTCTGTGCGGTCCTTATCCACGAGCATCAACGAAAAAGTCCCCACAGGATAAGGCCCCGTCGGTACTGGGGTTTGTGGAATGGGTAATAAGATGGGTGGGAGAAGGGCGATCCCTAAGATCAGCAGCATCCCTAAGGATTTTGCCAGACCCCAACGGGGACGAGTTGACTCCGTTTGGGTTCCGAAGCACCAAAGGACGTGGATACTCATCCCCAGCGTGATCACATAGAGGGGGATCATCTGCCAGCGGTATCCTTCGATGGCAATGTGCGCGACCCCAACGACGATCGCTGAGGTAAGTAGAAACCCCTTCCAACGCGAGCGTTGAAACGGAATCAGCAATATGCGCATAGCCAACATGGAGGCCAGTATTATCTCAAGATTTCTCATAATTCGTACGATCTGATGCAATTCGTAACGTCACCCAAAGTTGACGAGCTCTACCTCTCCCAAGGCACTCAGCAGTTCCGCCGATTTGAGGATCACAGCTACTCCGCGTACCCCTGATCCCATCGAAATCTCATCATTAACCAGAACCGATTCGTCCACCAGGATGCGTATGGGTGTTGGTAACCCGAATGGAGCTACAGCCCCCAATTCGTACCCTGTGACCGAGAGTACCTCCTCTTTGCTGGCCATGGTGATACGCGACCGGCCCACATATTGGCGCAGAGATTTCCAGTCGATCTGCCGCGGACCTGCCATGAGCACCATCAGATATTCTCCGCGCGAACAGCGGAAGAGGATGCTGCGGACGACCTGCTCTGGTCGCTGGCCGCGTTCCTCGGCAGCCTGCTCCAGGGAGCGCGGTGGCTGCTGGTGCTGGAACACGCGGTGGGGGATTCCGCGTTCAGTTAAAACCTGGGAAATGGGCGTATTATTAGTCATAACTGTAAAGTAAACGATATTCAATAATCAGTGACCAGGACTGAATCCTGATTACTGAACACTGACTACTTCCCCCGTTTTCGCAGATTCATATAATGCCAAGACTGTACGAACATGATTTCGCGTCTCTTCCAGACTAATGTAGTTTGGCTTCCCATCTAGAATCGCGACGTGCATGTCCTCAACTTCCCCTGAAAAGAGTTCTTTCTCAGGGACAGGGATCTCTTTGGGGTCACCATCCTTGGGGTGGAAGGTCATCTTGCGGCCATTTTCAAGGTCAACAAAAGGCTTGGTCAGGAATAGACGCCCCTCCGTGCCTACGATTTCTATGAAGGTATGGAAGGGGGTTTTGAAAGAGGAAGAGATTTGGGCTAATGATAGTTGAGAATATCCCATTTGCCCGGCGAAGACCTCGTCCACGCCAGTCTCTCCCACCCATTGACTGCCAAATACCCAGGTTGGGGGCCCGCCCATGATGAACTGGGCAAAGCTCAAAGGATAGACACCCACGTCCCACAGGCAGCCACCGCCGTAGTCTGGCACCAACCGTACATCCCGTGACTCTGGAAGGCGTTGTTCTTGAGGCATGGAGAAGTCAAAGGCGCCGCGCAGCAAGGTGATCTCACCCAGTTTTCCCGAATGGGCCCACTCCCCAGCGAGCTTGGTTTGCGGGTGATGGCGGTACATGAAGGCCTCGGCTAGCACCGTGCTGGTCTGGTCTCTGGCCGCGATCATAGCATCGACTTCTTCTAGGGAAGTGGCGAACGGTTTCTCGCAGAGCACATGGACCCCGGCCTGCATGGCCCTAATACTCCACTCGGCGTGCAGGTGGTTAGGCAGCCCGATATAGACCGCATCCACGGAGCCAGAATCGAGCATCTCCTGGTAACTGCCAAAGGATTGAGGAATTTCCCATTCCTGAGCGTAGGCTTCAGCTTTCCCTTTGCTGCGACTGGCCACCGCGACCAGATCACCACGCTGTGAAGCGCGAATGGCGGGCATTAGCGCCCGGTTGATATTGGCAGTGCTTAACAGACCCCAACGAACTTTATCCATTGATCCTCTCCAATCATACAAAATAAAACGTTGCAACGTCTAACGATCAACGCTTGCCCTGAAGCATTGAAGGGTTGCAACGCTTTTGACTATTTTACCGTATCTACTAAGGTGTTGCGTCTTTCGCGCAGCGGAAACCGATGTTTAGTGAGCCACTCTTAGGGTCATTGATCCGTCGGTCAGATACCCGTAAACGATCGGCGTAATTTCCCCATGAGCCGCCGCGAACCACCGGGAAACCCTCCTCTTCAGGGCCAGTGGGGTTTTCTGTGGGCGAGCTGGCGTAATAGGCTGCATCGTACCAATCACTGACCCACTCCCAGACATTGCCGGCCATGTCATACAGACCATACCCATTAGGGCTGTAGCTGCCGACCTGTTGTGTATCGGTATCGTTGCAATTTGCATTATCATCGAATTTGGCCCCATTTTCTGCTCCAGCCTCACAAACTGGTGCTTCATCACCCCAGGGGTAGGCTTTGCCTTCCAGACCCCCGCGGGCAGCTTTCTCCCACTCAGCCTCGGTGGGCAGGCGCGCCCCACGCCAATCGCAGTACTCCTGAGCCTCGTACCATGTGGCGTAGATCACGGGGTAATCGGAGTATACTGGGTTGCCGTAATAAATCCGGCGGGAATAGGAACTGGCGAAGGCGGTGGTGTCGGTCGTGGGTTGGCAGACTCCGGCATCAAGACAAACGGCATATTGGGCATTCGTAACTTCGAACTGGTCGATATAGAAATCGTCCAATGTCACGGTATGGACCGGTTGTTCGTCTTCAGCGCCGTCATCGCTGCCCATTTCGAAGGGCCCCGCGGGAACCAGGGCCATCGCCACCCCGAACTCGTCCTCGATTGTCTCAGGCGGTTCATGGGCGTACATGGGTGGTGAGAAGTTGGAAAATGCAGAAATTAACAGAATTGGCAAAATAATCATAATCCCAATCCCCCATAGATTTGATGATTTTGCCTTGATACTGCTTTGGTGACGATCCCCTGTCTTCGTTGGAAAGAATTTTAACTTACTCATCATTCGCTCCTTATGGATCATTCTAACGATCGAAACAGGATAAAATCAGTCGAATTACGCATTGTTATTGTAGCATATAAATCCCCCCTGAATTGGATAACGAGCTGGGCTCTCCAGGAATCGCCCTGAAGGAGGTAGATTTGGGGGTATGGGGCGTGCTCCACACGCCCCATACCCCCAAATCTGACAACTCTTACGATGAATCTTAGAGACCCGTCGAGTCAACTACAGGGGATATTGTGATCTCATTATCCGATCACACCTTTACCACCTGGCGAAATGTTCCTCCGCAAATCCAATCAAGCCATCGATCTGGATTTCTTCGCCGTCGTCCGAAACAACCTTTCCTGCATACCGCCCAAACATCTGGTGGACTTCGCTGTCTATAACTAATAAATGCGTGGCTGCGAAGCGGTCTTTGAAAGGAGTGAACTCCAAATGAAGCCGACCTTCGTTATCTTCGAACTTCCAGGGTTTCATGAAATCTTCGGGATCGTATTCGAAATTCACCTGATCGAGTTTGTGGACCACACCATCCAGGATGAGTGCGTTCTCGGTAGCATGCGATGTGTCTCCAAAGCCGCGGCCCAGGTTTAGACCAATGCGGCGGCCATCGGATGTGAAACCCGAGGCGCTAGCCCACAGCCAAAAGCTGCTGTACTCCCAGACCCCGCGCCCCCAATCAAGCTGGCCCAGGGATGAATCCGGCTTTAACTCCTCGTTATCGTCGCCATACTTGATCCAGCCCTTAGCGGGCATACAATTGATCTTGCGGTTGTAGTAGAAGCGCTTCTTTGGGATGGGGATTGTGATGGTCATGGACTCATGCTCGGGAGGGCAGTCCATGAATATCTCCGCGCTGATGCCGCGTCCATCGTGGAAGGAAGGCCAATCGACGCTGAGCGAACGAGTTTCAGGTGAAGCGTTGAAATGCAGCTTGACTCCCTGGCCTTCGTAGTGACACTCGCCCTCGGTGGAGTTTCGCGATAGGGAAATGCCTTTACCTAGCGGGATGACCAAACCTTCTTCGTGCAGGTCCCCGCTGGTGAAATCCAGGGTGTAAACGAAGATGTTTCCGGCGTAGCCCAGGTCTGCGATGGTGGCAGAGAAAAAGCGCTTGGGGGTGAAGACGGCGTAATAATCCCAGCGTTTCGTGCGGGCGAACTGCCAGAATTTAAGGATCCGCGGATAAAAGGATAGATAATCCAGGTTGCAATCCAGGTTCTGGTGGCGCGCCCAGCCAATTTGTGCCAGGTCACCGTTGGCAGTGAGCAAGGGTCCTGGTTGGGTGATTTCGTTTTGCATGGTGGTCTCCTAATTCATTTGAATGTTCAATGTTGCATGCTAATCGTTTGAGCAAGTGAATTAATGTCGGCACTTTTCAGATATGAGCGGTATGCAGAAGTCTCATCGAGCAGGGTTTTCAGGGTCATGGCGACATCGTTCAGTGCGAGACCTGGCTCTCCATCAGCACTCAAATGGTACTCTTCGCTCTCCGTTCCTCGCTCCGCACGAATGTGTCCCTTCTCCTCCAGCCAGGCCAGACCCAGCCGCACGGTCGTTTCTCGATGCGACATTGCTGCGGCTAACGCGGGCAGCTGCGCCAGGCCATTTTTGGCTTTCAAGGTGTGTTTGACTAGTCCCGCTAGTCTCGCTAGAAAATCCTCATGAGAATCCAAACCAGGATTGATGTTGAAGAGGTAAGCCTGCTGAGGTGACACGGCTTCAAAGAGAGTCTGCAATTCCCAGGGACCTGGCGGAGGGGTCCACAGGATCAGCGTTTCGGCAGGTGCCAACTCCAGGCGATCGCGCCCACCCAAACGTCGTTTGGCTTCTCCTTCTGTAAAGAGCAAAAATTCGCCTTGGGATTTGAGATCATCCAGTAAAGCGAGCGGATGCGTCTCATCGCGGCAATCTACTAAATCCACAACTGGAGCTTCGCTGATTACCTCGGTGGTGGTCTCTGCGCTTTGACGGTAGTCTAGCCATTGTGCCTGGACTCGTCGCTGACCGCGGAAAGTATTCGTGCGTACGTTGTAGGCCAGATCGAAGTTTGTTTGGGGTATTTCTTCCCCCGCGCCGCGCCACCACAGAAACTCCTGGCTGACCCCCTCTTGATCTTCGACCACTAGGCGTAGATGCTGACGAGAGCGGCCAATGAGCGTGTGGCTGACCAAATTGAGATCGCGGCTGGCCAGGGTCAAGGTCGGATTTCCCGCCCCGAAAGGAGCCAGGCGCTCCAGGTCTTCGACCAGGTCGAGGTCCAAGTGCGAGAGTGGGATATAGGCATCGATGGATAAACTGGGCTCTTCGGTCACGTCTGTGGTCATTGTGCGGATGGTGCGCGAAAGCCCCTGGCGAAAATCGGGGATGTGTTGCGCATCCAGGGATAAGCCAGCTGCCATGGGATGCCCGCCAAAACCCAATAGCATTTCACTTTGGGCAGCGATGGCCTCAGTGATGTGCACTCCCTCAACTGAGCGGGCAGAGCCGCGAGCGGGTTCTCCTTCTGGAGCGGAGAGGAGAATCGTTGGCTTGTTGAAGCGTTCAACCAGGCGGCTGGCGACGATGCCGATCACCCCGGGTGGCCAGTGAGGGTGAGCCAAAACCAGGGCAGCGAAGTTCAATAACTCAGGCTCTCTCTCGATCTGAGTCAACGCAGCCTTGTAAATCTGGTCGGTGAGCAGGCGGCGCTTGTCGTTGAGCCCCTCGAGCTGCGCTGCAATAACATTGGCCTGGCTTGGATCCTCTGTGGTCAGGAACTCGACGATGGGATTGGCATTGGAGAGGCGCCCCAGGGCGTTTAGCCGCGGTCCGATCGAGAAACCGATGGTTTCCTCGGTAAGCTGGTCGGGGATGATCTCAGCGGATTTATAGAGCGTCTGAAGTCCAAGCCGCTGAGTGCGGCGCAGAACGTCTAAGCCGCGCTGGAGCAAGTAGCGCGCGTCGCCGGTTTGCAGGGCCACGTCGGCCACGATGCCCAGGGCGACGAGATCGAGGTGCTTCGCAGACTGAAGACCGGAGACCGAGGACGGACGATCTCCGTCTTTCGACGTACGTCTCCAATCGTACAATTCTTCTACCAGCTTATACGCCACTCCAACCCCCGGCAGCGTCGAGAGTGGATGTCCCTCGGGCAGTAGCTTCGAGTTGACGATAGCGTCAGCATTGGGCAATGTCGGTGGCAGATCGTGGTGGTCTGTGATCACGACAGTCAGGCCGCGTGATTTGGCGAACTCTACCGCTTTATGCTCGGCGATGCCGGTGTCGCAGGTCAGGAGAAGAGCCGGGATTGGAGAGCTTTCGCTGGAGAGGAATGCGCTCAGCTTGTCGACCTTAATGCCATGGCCCTCGGTGGCCCGCACGGGGATGTAGTAGGTCACTTTAGCGCCAAGGGCACGCAGGGCTTCGACCAACAGCGTCGTGGAGGTTTGACCGTCAACATCGAAATCGCCCCAAACTAGAATGGTTTCACCGGCTTGAATGGCGTGCTCAATCAGGTCGGCGGCTTCGATCAAGCCAGGGAGTTCACTGGCAGGAGTGGGCGTGTAATGATGGGGGTCAAGGAAGGCACGCGCCGCATCTGGATCCGTGATGCCGAGCTGGGCAAGCGTCTGCGCGACCAGGGGGTGCCCTCCGATGGCAGCTTGCAAAGCCTTCGGGGCTGAGGTTGAATTTGGTTCTAACCATTTTTTTTCACCGCGGAGACGCGGAGAGCGCGGAGTTTTCATGGTTCAGTATTTCCAACATTCAATCTGCCATCGTGCAAACGAAAAACGCTAATACTCGATTTCGGCGATATCATCAAAGTCGAGTTCTAATTCGAAGCCCACCCCCTCGCTGAGATCATCAATCTCATTGAGCGGCCCCGCTTCGACTCCGCGGTTGCAAAGCGAGCGATAAACACAGAAGCGACAGCGGCGTTCGTCCTCCGTCAGGGGGGCATCTTCTGCGCCCATTTTCTGGATTTCTTTGATCAGGCTAGTGAGATAGGCCTGATCCTCGTCGAACTGTTTCTGGCTGTAAGGGAAACGTGCTGGTTGGTCAGGGAAATCAGTGTACCAGTAAATCATCTCGATTTGTTCGGGATTGATATGTTTCCCCTCATTGAATTGCGCACCAGTTCTGGCCAAAAGATAGGGATAAACGCGCGTTTGCAAGCGGTGGGATAACCACTCCCGTTTGGGTTGTTTGCGAGAGGTTTTCCAGTCGTAGATGGTAGCATGTAGACCCTTAGGGTCTTTCACCTCGTCTTGGTTTTCAATGTTATCTTCCGAGACCCTAAGGGTCTTCAGAATAAGCAAGTCATATTTGGCCATGATGCGGAAATTGCCTAGTGGTGCGGAAAGACTGATTTCAGGCGAGGTGTTAAGACTTCCATTTTCTCCAAAGTCCATGGTTGTGAAATTCGCCCACCACTTACTCAGGACTTCATCCCCTTCAACTTGGCGGGTAATCTTCTCAGCTGTTACGCCGATCCAATATTGGTGTGTCATTTGGTGAAACTGCGAACCGCGTTGCATGACGATCTCATTATCCATGGCAGGCCCTGCCTCGATTGCTGGCCAGGCGCGCTGCTGGATAAAACGCAGTTGGAAGCGACGTTGGCAATCAACGTAGTCTTGCAGGGAACTTTGACTAAATTGGAAACTATCAGGTAATGACATCAAAGACCTCAAAAAGATGGTGAACCGCCTACGGCTTAAAGCTGTAATGGGTCACTGTGAATTCCGTGATGAACTCCAGATTTGGGGGTATTGGGCGTGCGGAGCACGCCCAATACCCCCAAATCTGCCAACTTCTACGGTGATTCCTAGAAGGCTGCTGTAATGCATCGCGCCTGCGCGGTTTATTTGTCATCGATGATTCCAATAGGTTTGCAGAGCCACCAAAGGAATCGCGGGTTGCAAGTTCCCCTTGCGCCCAGTATTCCAGGTGATGATCAGTTCTTTCTTGGCGCGGGTGATGCCGACATAGAGCAGTCGCAAGCGCTCGCGAACGTACTCCATGCGTGCTTCATACGTCGGCCGGCCTTCCGCGTACCACTCATAGGCGTCATCCGTAAATGCAGCTTCCAACTGGGCCAGAGTCTCGGCCTCCAGGTTCAGGTTGTCACGGATGAACCACTTCTCAGGGATGTAGCTGTCATATTCCATCCCCGATGGGAAATCATAATTGTTGGCCGACATCAAATAAACTCGATCCCACTCCAGCCCTTTTGCCTTGTGGATGGTGGCGATGACCACTTTGCCCTTGTGTTTTTCAGGATCGAACCCGGTGTCATCTTCACTGAAACCCAGGAAACGGCGCTCATTTTTGGCGATCACGGCCAATTCGCCAGTCAGTTCAGGTAGATGCCAATCGGGGTGCAAATTGCGCACGCGTCGCAGCAGCACGGCCAGTTTATGCGAGATGGCCAGATCGTTGGGTCTGGTGAACAATTCTTGAGATAAAGTCAGGATCATCTGATCGATGGGTAGCTCGATGGTTTTCAGCCACCGTGACAGGACGAGTCGGAATCCTTCGAGCTGTTCCAGTTCCTCCGGGGAGATGTCCTGCTCCCTGAGTTGATCCAGCCAATCCCGCTCCGGGCTTGGATGCAAGAAATCCTCAACGTGTTGGCAGTTCCCCAACAATTTGGAAGTTCCCTCGACCCGTTCCCACAGCTCTGAGTCAGCTCGATCTTCCCTGCGCCAGACGCGATATACCCGCGCCAATTTGCGCGCAGAGCCTGGATCGGCGAGATACTGGAGGATGTTGCCCAAAGCCCCGGCAGTGAAGCGCGTCGAGCTCGAGCTGCGCAGCAGACCGTCTACTGTTTCGATCTTGCGGTTGCGCAACTCGTCATTGAGAGCGAAACCACGCGTGTTGCGCGGGGTTAGCACGGCGACGGTCTCGTCTGGATGCTCTTCCAGCCAGCGTTCGACGGAGTCGGCTACAGCCTTGATTTCTCCGTCAGGAGAGAATTTGGTCTCCACCAGGCGGATGGCATCGGGGGCATCGGGCGGGTTGGGCTGGGGGTCTCCCTCCGGGGTTGGCTCGATGTAGGGGACATCCAAGGCGTCGCGCACCTCTAATATTGGGTGTTCTCCTCGGGTCCAATCGATCAAATAATTGGCTAACTCGATCACGCTCAATGTAGATCGCCCCGAATTGGGTAGTTCGCGAGGATGATCAGCCTGGGCCATGAACTGGCGCAAATATTTGGGATCGGCAGTAGTAAACGATTCATAGATGGCCTGGTTGGGGTCGCCGACGCGCACCCAATTGCCAGATTCGCCTGCTAGCAGGCGTAAGATCTTCTCCTGCAAGCGGCTGCTGTCTTGTGCTTCGTCTTCTAGAATGAAAGGCCACATCTCTCGAAGGCGAAACAGTAAATCGTCATCGGAGGTTAAGGCTGCCAATGCCAATCGAATCAGATCATCGAAATCAACCGCCCCGCGATAGGCCAGAGAGCGTTGGTATTCCGTGTACATCCATAGCCCCATTTCGGCCAGCGGCAAAGGGAGGGCCAAATTATCAAGACGGTTTTGCAGTGCGTCAGGCGTCAATTGCATATCTTTGGCAGTGCGAATGAAACTCAATGCGATACTTTTTACCAGGTTGGGGAGTTGATCTCGCCGAACCCAGTCACGGCGGCCTTCGTCCAGTTCAGGATTGAGATATTCATCGATTACATTGGGATTGGCTCGCAGCCAGGTATTGGCGACTTCATCGCGGATGGCATTGGCCTCGCGCTCGTCGATGATCTGAAAGTTCGAGTCCAGCCCAATGAGTTCCGGGCGTTCGCGCACGATATCGTGGGCTAATCCGTGTAGGGTTCGGACGCGGTAGTACGGCAGGAGAGGGCGTTGCACCTGATCTCGCAGAAAGCCCTCGATACGGTTGGCAAAATGATCCACGGCGGAGTTGGTCAGGGTGACGATCAGGATCTCCTGGTTTTCGTTCAGTGAACCTTCCATGATGAGCTGGGCTGCAAGAGCCGACAAGGTCCAGGTTTTGCCGCTGCCGGGCACGGCGGAGATTCCCATAGTGCCGCCGGGATATTCTAGGACGGCTTGTTGCGCAGGGCGGGGGATGAAGTCGGTCATGAGTAGTTTGTAGTCAGTGTACAGTAATCAGTTAAGGAGTTACGCACTTGAAGCGGATTGGTCTGGCCCAGCCATTTTCTCGCTGAACTGCGTAAATCCTACAGTTAATAGTTGTCGGTTGTTAGTGGCTAAGTTCAATATTGTTTGACGGCTGCTTCAGAATGTAAGCATTTTTGCGAATGTATAGAACTTGATCTCATCGAAAACTGGATGAGATGTGATGAGGGCTTCTTTTACGATGGTGTAACCATGTTTATGGTAAAACGGCACAGCTTTGTGGTTACGACTGGATGTTTCCAGGTGTATTCCTTCAACGCCAACCTCAGTCATGTGTTTTTCGAAATGGCTCAACAAGAGAGTGCCAATTCCAGAGCGATGATATTCGGGCAGCACATTGATGTGTAGATGCGCTGGGTAGTGGGCATGGATTTTCGCAGTGAGTTCTGGATTTGATCGCATTTCGATCAGTACCTTGCCAAGCTTCAAGAGAGTTATGAGAGTCTTGGGATGTCGCCACATTGTGACCAGGAATGTTCTATAGGCAATTCGCCAGATCATCTTATTGGCAAAACGTTTCTCTTGGATGTTTGTGTCCGGTGCTCCGCAGATGAAGCCTACTGTTCCCTGAAGATCTTCATCGATGGCGACAAAGAAGTGCTTCTGTTCATAACGTGCGTAGTACGCGATGAAAATCAGGTAGAACAACCTTTTGTCGTGGAAGTAATCGCGTCCTTCTAGGCCTTCTCCTTTGAAACCGGTTCGGAAGGTGATATTCTCAATAGCTGCTTCGTCAGCCGTTTGGTAGGGACGAATTGATAAATTCATAATTTTCATTCATTCCGAGCCACTGAGAATGGTGAAGCAATCTGAAACATCAAAGGAAGATACAGATTCTTCGTCGGGTTGCTTACGACAACCCTCCTCGCAATGACGCAAAAGTTGACGCTATCCGCTGGCCGCTCTTAACGCGCGGTCAATGGCTTTCAACAACAAACCCTTATGCTCGTAGCCTTGTTCTCCGAGCTCGCTCAAGCCTAGATAGATCCCGGTCCTACAGCGTCGGATCAGACCCAGAACCAGCCGGTAAAGGGCTGCGCGGCTGGCGTCGTACTCGTCTGCATCCGTCCAGGGACGATGTAGATCCCAATGGCGGCTAAGCACATAGGGGTGGGTCAGCGGTTGGCGGATGCGCTCATACCAGCCGCGCGAGCC
>CAYWIC010000051.1:0-31627 GCA_964458115.1 uncultured Anaerolineales bacterium
GCCTCCCCCCCCACCCCCTATTCCCAGCCCAATCCGCTTCAAGTGCGTAACTCCTCCCTATATTACCACTTACTCCTTGGAAATCTGCTTATTGTTCTCACTGAGCAGCACGATCCCTGTAATGGGGGCAAAGAAAAAGCCCAGGAAGAACCAACCCCAAGCACTGCGCCCATTCATTTGCGCCCAATAAGCACAAAAGATGCCAAATAGAAATTGAACTAACGCGACTGAGGCATAGGAACCGCTTTCCATATAATCTCTCCTTTTATTGCTACTGACCAGATGATGCAATTCGATTCACGTTTTCAATTCACTTACTGCGAATAATCTTATTTGGTTCACCTTGATGAATTCGAGGATGCAATCGTTTCAACCAAACGAAAACGAATCAGGGGGCAATGAATTGGCAAGCTATCTTTTCTTGATCTATTATGAGCCTACGAAGGGTAAATTTTTGCTTTCCTCCGCCCTCCATGTCCCATTCGATTCCCTGATCCACGACCAGAGGAAACTCTAAGGGCCCATAGGTATAAGGTTCCAATTGGTATGGAACCAACCCACCTGAGCAATTCTTGCTAATCATGTTCACAGTTCCATAGGTAATCTTGAGAGTGACATACAAACGGCATTTGTCCAGATCAGAGTCATCCAGGGTGCCGGAGATTTCTATCGTTCCACTGGCATCAGCGTCATAGCCACAAACAGCGGCATCTACGTGATCAGTCCATTGAATAGATCCAGGTTTTTTTTCAGGATCTAGGATAAATTTCTGCGGTGACTCATTTGGTCCAACATACTTTGGAACGTTATATTTCATGATATTGAAAGAGACCTTCCCTTCTTCCTTTTGCTCTGCACGCCCAGTGTCTGTTGTAGTGGAATAGGTATACGATATTTCGATCATTGCTTCCCCAGCTTTGGATTTTCCATGGGGGTCTAGGGTTGACGTTGGTATTGGGTTGTTGTCTTTGTCGGGGATTTGATTTTGCTGAGGAACCGAGGAGACTGAAGAATTCGAAGTTGATCTCGCACAGGCGCTGCTTATCAGGAGAACACAAATCATAAGGAAAAAACAAATTTTGCCAGGGGTTAGTCGAATGATTTTCATGTCACTTCCTTTTTTTTGAAAGTCATTTGAGGGTTATTCGCAATATCCCACTTCTTCCTTCCAACATTTGATACAAAGGAGTACCTGCACTGTTCTGGCCAACTCTATCTCCCCACCAATAGGTCTTCCCGTCTTTACAAAGGAACAATATATTGGAGTTTTTGAACAATTGATAATAGCCAAATTGAACCGTTTTGGATCTCCCAATCGCAGCACCGGGAGAGTTTTCAGCTTTATACCCTTCATTCACAGTAACCGAACAATCTGTATCTAGCGCATTCGTTACGACTGGATAGAAAAACATTTTCCCTGCTATCGTGGCTTCGATTTGTATTGATTCCCAACGATCCACAGCATTCCAAGAACCAGTCATATAATCCCCAATAGAGTTTCCAGCTGTCGTAGTGCTTCGGATTGTCGTAAAAGCTACATCCAATGGAAATTCTTCGACATAAAAGAATTTGGATGTGTCAGCATCCAATCTCCCTCGATAGGAACCATCGATGTAAATACTTACTGGGTTCTCCAAATGATTGACGATCCGAATGGCTGGCTCCAATATGGGTTTGAGGAGCCCAAATCGAACCGAACCCCAGGCGATCAGTAACACGGCTACTACTACGATGATAATTCGTTTTGCAGCCGACCAAAATTTCCGATTATTTCGAAAATACTTGCGAAAATTTTGGAATAAATTGGTTAATTTCTGCCAAAGATTTTCAGGATCTCCGTTTTCGGGCCCCGGTAGGATTTGTGGACCCTTTGAGGGTGGAATGACTATTGGCTCTTTGCCCGTAATTGCGGCAATACTTTTATATAGAGATATCAATTCTGGGTGGGCTGAATCTCCATCCCAATCTTCGAGACGAGCACCTTCTATGAGCTTGAATTGAATTGGAACCTTTACATCGTCTAAATATACTGGAATCAAGATCCCCCTTTCCCTACCTTCTTCAGCCTCAATTTCCACCCATTCTGAAGATACTGAATTCTCAGACCACATTACGATTACACAGCTAGAAGAATTAATGGCTTCTTGGATAACTTTGGGGAATTTACTACCAGGTGGAATATTGAAATCCCACCAGACAGACCAGCCTCTTTCTTTTAACAACTTCACGATGGGTAGAATTCTGGCCTTGTCATCTTTTGTGTAACTGAGAAAAATATCGCTCATATGACATTTACTTTATGCTTTTTCGCTGGGCACAATAATCACTTAAATGTGCGCTTCTTTGAAATATCCCAATACTCTAAGTGTAGCAAAAATTTGGGAAATCGCAATGAGGGTCAACAATTCTTTCGTGGACTGAGTTCTATCCCCAAAGAATCACTCTCAACAATGCAGGTTAGCAATCTGATTTTGAATTTCTATTTGAGATTGGACAATCAAAAGCACAACCATTTTTTGGCGATCTGACCATATTCAGAAATAGTTGTGATTTTTGCCAACCTTGATTTACCGATCACTCCCATGCAAGTACCAACCAGCCAATGTTTTCTTTGCGATATCGGTCAATGGCGAGCTGCGTCCGCTCATCTCATCGACTTGAACGACAACGGTTTCTGCACTTGCCACACAGGCTTCATTTTGGAATAACTGTTGATCCATCTTTATTGAGCTATTCCCGATTTTTGTTATCCCGGTCCCAATGTCTACCTGACCAGGCCAAGTAATTTCCTTCAAAAAATCTAATTTGAGTGACGCAATGACAAAACTTGACCCCTCAGAAAGCAAAGGAAGATCTGAATTATAGAGGACTTCAACCCTACCTGTTTCTAAAAATGCGGCGAAAGTCGTGTTGTTGACATGTCCCTGACGATCTGTATCCGCATATCGAACCTTATCGAAGGTTTTTAATGGGAAATCATCGAGCTTTAACTCTTCCATACATCTCCTTTGAGTGCGTAAATATGGGCCTTTACAACCGTGCCATCCACAAGTTTGGCTGACGTGATGAGGCGCTCATAGCCATCGCCTTCGAATTCATCCAGCGCGTCCCAGTGTGCAGACAGCACTTCGGAACTGAAAATTAACCCTTGGACTTCATCACCCAGATCATCCAAGATAATTCCCGGGTATCCTAATGCCGCACCCCAGCCATCCTGGAGCAGTGTGCCCTTAACAGTTGCGGCTTCCCACGTCCCTGGCACTTGGGCTAGCACATGTTCGTTTGGCCGACCGGGCGCAAGGGTTCCATAAACGAATAATCGGTCTGTCATAATATTCTCATAAGAAAATCATCTAGCTACCAGACAGTTTTTTGTACACGGGAGAACACGGATAAGAACGGATAAACTGAAGAAATAATCGGTGATGCCGAAGGCACGCCTCTGGCGATCAGTGTAATTCCGTGTGCAAAAAAGGATTCTCACCAAACTATCAGGTATGTAGAAAATCGTCGGTCAAAATCAATTGCCCAATTATTGGCCAACTTCCGTTTCACAACGAATCTTTACTCCCTTCAGCTTCTCTCGGAATTCATTTAGCCTTTCATCTCGGGAAAGTTCTCTCATGGCAATGAAGTTTTCGCGCCCCAGGTTTTGCCCACCTTTCGATTGAATTTCTTGATGAACTGCAACGCTGCCACCTCTTCCAGAAATTGCGTCCTCTATTCGTTTTTTGTGCCCTGGTGTCAGGTATTCTGGTATTTCATCTATTGGAAAATATTTCACATCAATGGTTTCCCCTGGTTGATTTTTGATTTCTCCACCTATTGGCTTCCCAGTGAACACGGTGATGTGCGCCGTGGGAATTATCCCGGTCCGAGAATATATCCCTACTAATGAGGTTAAATCGATTTCTATTCCGGTCTCTTCTTTTGTTTCCCGAATCGCCGCCTGTGCCACAGTTTCATCTTCCTCCAGGCCCCCGCCAGGAAGGCACCAGAGCTCGAAATCTTCCCTTTTTGTCAGGAGGATTGTATCCTCCTTGAATACTGCAGTTAATACGGCAATTTCTGGCATAAATTATCAAGATTTTTAAAACTAACAGGAATACTCAGTGTCCCTGGCAGATTGCCTTTGAAGGAGCTTGGGCTTCTAAGGGACAATCACACCATACAGAGCACAGAAAAGAAAAACGCCCACTTTCGGAATGTGGGCGGTCTTTATGGTGCGCTGGGCGGGGGTCGAACCCGCACGCCCTAGGGGCACATGGCCCTCAACCATGCCTGTCTGCCAGTTCCAGCACCAGCGCTTGAGCATCCGTATTATAATCTGGGGGTTGTAATTGTCAAGAAAAGAATTAGGACGCGGATAATCGCGGATGAACACGGATATAAATTTCTACAAGAGGGAAACTGAAACTCTCCATTTCTTTGTTCATCCAAAATGAAATTACCTAATCAATTATCCGATCAATCCGTGGAATCCGTGTCCCAAATCAAGGAGAGAAGAATGCGCATTGTGTTAGATGCCATGGGGAGTGACAACTACCCTGATCCCGAGGTTCAGGCGGCTATCAAGGCGGGGGAGGTGTTTGGGGACGAGATCCTGCTGGTGGGGCACGAAGAGCAGCTCAAACCCCGCATCGATGCTTTGGGAGGCTCGGATAAAGTCAAGGTGATCCATGCACCCGAGGTTTTGGAGATGGGCGATAAGCCAGCTCGATCTGCGCGCGGCAAAGCGCTCAACTCCATGGCCGTAGCCATGGACCTGCTCAAGGAGGGCCAAGGAGATGCCTTCGTCACAGCAGGAAACACTGGCGGTGCCATGGCTAACGGGCTTTTCCGGCTGGGCCGCATCCGCGGAGTCAAACGCCCGGCACTAACCGTAACGCTGCCTGTCTCGGATGGCTTCTGCGTGCTGCTGGATATCGGTGCCAACGTCGAGTGCAAACCCGAATTCTTGCGCCAGTGGGCCGTGATGGGTTCGATCTATGCTGAGAAGATTCTTAAGGTCGCAAACCCCAAGGTAGGGTTGCTCTCCAATGGCGAAGAGGCCGGCAAAGGCAACTGCCTGGTAGCTGACACTTATCCGCTAATGGAAGCCTCGGATTTCAATTTCATCGGCAATGTGGAAGGCAAGGAAGTGTTTGGTGGCAAAGTGGATGTAGTGGTCACCGATGGCTTTACCGGCAATGTAATGGTCAAGGCCAGCGAAGCGGTGGCAAAACTCCTGGTCGACACGTTGCGTGAAGAGCTGACCAGCAGCGTCATCACCAGCATGGGCGCCTTACTAGCCAAGCCAGCCTTCGGACGTCTCAAGAAGAAGATGGATCCTGATGAATTTGGCGCTGTGCCGCTCTTGGGCATCGATGGCCTGATCTTTGTCGGCCATGGTCGTTCGGATGCCAATGCGATGCTCAACGCCATACGCGCTGCCCGAGTGGCGGTCGAGGCGGATCTGCTTAACGCTTTACGCGGGTCGATCCAGGATCAACTAAAGAAATCAAAGGAGTCTGCACAAGGATGACGAAAACCAGAGTAGTGATCACTGGCCTGGGCGCGGTGACACCCCTGGGAAGTTCGGTTGAGAAATTTTGGGAGGGTCTCAAAGCTGGGCAATCTGGGATCCGGCGCATTACGATGTTTGATCCCAGCGAGCTGCCCTGCCAAATCGCTGGGGAGATCCCTGATTTTGACGCCAAGGTTTTCATGGATCGCAAGCTTGCACGGCGCTTCCCACGCGCCTCGCAGATCGCGCTAGCGTCAGCGGTTCAGGCTGTCGAGGACGCCGGACTACCCGAACCGATGTCTGAACCCGAACGGGCGGGGGTTTATTTTGGTACAGCCATCGGCGCTTTAGATAGTTTTGTGGATGGAATTGAAGTGCTCCGCAACAAGGGGCTGGAAAAAGTCAGCCCTTTTGTACTGCCCGGTGGGATTCCTAACCTGTCTGCCCATCTGATCGCTTTACGTTTCCAATGCCTGGGACCGAACGCCACCGTCACGACTGCATGTGCAACGGGTACGCAATCCATCGGCGAGGGAGCTGAGTTCATCCGACGTGGGTTGGCGGACGTAGTGATCAGCGGGGGCACCGAAGCCCTGATGCGCGATTGGTCCATCGCCGGGTTTGCAGCCATGCGGGCGTTACCAGTAAATTTCAATGATCAACCCGAAAAGGCCTCGCGCCCTTTCGATGCCCAACGGGAGGGCTTTGTCTTCTCAGAGGGTGCGGGTGCGGTGGTGTTGGAGAGCCTGGAACACGCGCAAAAACGCGGGGCGCAGATCTATGCTGAGGTGCTGGGATACGCCTCCTCGGCAGACGCATTCCATATCGCGGCACCCCACCCCGAGGGCGAAGGCGCCATCCGCACCATGACATGGGCCCTCTCCAACGCTGGGATCCAGCCCAAGGACGTGGATTACATAAATGCCCATGGATCATCCACCCCCCTGAATGGCGTCATCGAGACCAAAGCCATCAAGGCAGTATTCGGCGAGCGCGCTCACAAGATCCCGGTCAATTCGACCAAATCGATGGTCGGGCACGCCATGGGGGCTTCGGGCACGCTGGAGGCCATCGCCTGTGCCAAGTCGATCCAGGAGAATGTCCTGCACCCGACAACGAATTACGAATATCCCGACCCTGAGTGCGACCTCGATTACGTGCCAAACGTCATGCGCGAGCATAATGTAGAAATCGCTCTATCGAATTCCTTCGGCCTGGGCGGGCAGAATGCTTGCCTCGTTTTGAAACAATACAATGGTTAGGGACTCTCCTGTGGATTGTCTCTACATTCGAATAAGGAAACTATGAACATCATCCGTAATGAGAAATTGATCAAACGCAATTCAACCTTGGGAAAGATCATCAGCATCGTCAGTCTGGCAATCTTGGGAGGAGGGATGTTCATCACCTTCCGGCAGCCTGAGCAAATCGGGCTGTCGCTAACGGCGTTGATGGTGGGCTTTATCCTTTCACAAATGGGCATCTACTACACCAATCGCTGGGGACGCAGCCCGCGCCCAGATGAGCAGATCGATGCCGCTTTGAAAGGATTCGGCAAACAATACAATCTGTACCATTACACAACGCGTACCTCACATGTGCTGGTAGGACCAGCCGGGATTTGGGTGTTAATTCCCAAACATCAACGCGGCACAATTTCCTATAGCCGAAATCGCTGGCGCAAGCGCGGTGGTGGAATTCTGTCAGTATATTTGAGTGTCTTCGCCCAAGAAGGGCTGGGCCGTCCTGATCTGGAGATCGTCTCAGAGACCGATGCCTTGCAGCGGCAGCTCAAGAAACATCTTCCTGAGGACTATGAACTACCCCCCATCGACGTCGCATTAGTATTCACTCATCCTGAGGTGGATATTCAAGTAGAAGATGCACCTAACCTGGCCTTGCCTGGAAAGAAGTTGAAAGATCATTTGCGGAAAGTTGCCAAAGAGAAACCCCTCTCGGCGACAGATGTGGCGACGATTAAGGATGCTTTAGGCGAATAATTTGATAATTGGACCCGAGCTATAATAGCAAACAGAAGGTGGTTTGAATCTGATCCCCATCTGTGAGTTTCGTATTTGGGGGTTAACGATCCCATCCCCCTAGCCCCCTTCCAGGGAAGGAGGGATTAAACGAGAAATCTGATACGGGCGGCGCTACGCGCCAGCCTGTATCAGATTTCTCGTTATTTCATATTGAGGAAAAACTATCCACTCAAAAATTCTTCCAGGGATTTCTTACTGATGCGGACAGCATTCCCAAGTTTCTTGGCCTTCAAGTCGCCGGCCTCGATGGCGGCGAGGACATCCTCTTCGGAGACCTTCAAGTAGCCTGCTGCTTCAGAGGGGGTCATGACATCGGGCATGCCGCCAGCTGCAGGAGCTCCAGCTACAGCTTGTTGCTGGCCACCTGCTGGGGTCATACCCTGGAGCGACTGCTGCAGCACATTGCCCACACCCAAACCAGCACCTATCCCAGCCGTCAAACCAGCGCCACCACTGGGGTTTTCTGCAGCAGCCAGCATCGCATCTGCAGCTTGCAATTGGGTGTACGTGTTCATATCCAGCATACCCATGTTGCGAAGCTCTTCTGCTGACTTGTCGGAGGGCTTGATATTGGAAATAATGAACGATTTGAGAGTCAGGCCCAAAGAGGTGAAGTGATCCTGGGCTTTAGCACGCACGCCAGCGCTCATCTCGTTGACCAAGCCGATCAGATCGACCACACTGTGTTCAGCAGCCGTTTCACCTAAAAGATCGGTCAAATCGGAGAGCAGCACGCCGCGCAAACGATCTTCGATTTCGCTGGTGCGATACGCGCCTAAGGAGCCGACAATCTGGGTAACAAATTGTTGCGGGTCCGCAACCTGGAAGCTGTAGGTACCGAAACCTTGCAACAAGGCAACGCCTAATCCCATGCCTGGGTTGCGCACAATGATCGGCTGGGGGGTGCCCCATTTCTTATCGACGAACTCACGCATCGATACAAAATAGACCTCAGCCGTGAAAGGCGTGCGGTCATTGAAAGCCTTGCCAATGAAATCGATGATCCGGGGGATATTGGCCGTCGCAATCGTATGGCGGCCAGGACCAAATACATCCAAAGCCTGTCCATCACGGAAGAACACAGCCGCCTGGGACTCACGCACGATCACTTGCGAGCCAAGGCGATAGTCGCCGGACCCCTTTTCGGGGAAACGCTGTACGATGCGGTCACGCATCTCATCTGCATATTCAATTACGTCGAAAATTCTAGCCATCACCAATCCTCCAAAGATTCAATTTTTTTTATGATCACATTACCCTACCAACCAACATTCTAGTTTGGGACGCTGATATACGCAGATAAACGCGGATTGATTTGAACAAGATAGTAAATATTTTTATCAGCGTCAATCTGCGTTTGCCCTAGGCATGCCTATGGCGTCCGCGTCCTATTTCTATCCTTGGGTCATCACCTCATCGCGGCGATTGAAAACGTTCAAGCACTCTTGAGCATTGCTCACCAAATTGCGGATGGCTGCCGGCATCCCATCTGAACCGACGGAGGCTTCTACATTATCGACGGCATGGTTGACACCATCCACCAGGTCAAGCATGGCTGAATCGTATTCATAAACTCGGGCTAGCTCTTCTTCGTTGATCTTGGCAGCATCAAAGAACCCTGAGTAACCGTAAGAGGCTGTACGCACCTTATCTATGAATGTGCGCACCTTAAGAGCGGCTTTCTCCATATCGTCGACATACTTGATACCGCCACTGCTGACAAGTTCGGCCTGAACTGCAGAAATTCGCTGATAGACCTCTTCGAACCTGTCCGCTACTGTCTCTCGAAGTAGTTTATCGGCGGCGCGCCGGTTCTGTCTCTCAATATAGCCACCAAAGCCAGGGATTTTACTGGCAATCTTCTTGAAAAAATCCTGGTCACCGGTAACTTTCTCAAACAAATCAGCCATGTTATCCTCCTCGGAATTCTACTACTCAAAATACGGTTCAATGAACTTGATTATAGTCGCGGAGCATCCAAAACGCAACAAATGGTGCTTAAATCGATATACGATTCTAGCTATTTTTCGTTGCGATGAAAGCATTAGAAATTTATATGACCGTTAAGGTTCTTCAGGAACGAGGCCACATTGATTCTCAATAGGAAAGGGGAGTCGAGCGCAGCGAAACTGGTGAGGGATTGAATTCCGAATTTCTTCTTAGAAGTTGCACTGGAACGCTCTGGAAATGCCACCGGACTAAGCAGCTTTTTGAATTATAATACCGTGGATTATCTGCCATATTCAAGGAGCCCAATCATGATCGTTACAACCAAAAAGCTATTTGAAGCCGCCTATGGAAAATACGCCATCGGCGCATATAACATCAACAACCTGGAACAGACCATGGGCTTGTTCCGAGGCAACCTGGAAAGCCAGGCGCCCTTCATTTTGCAAATCAGCAAAGGAGCGCGAGGCTACACACATAAAACCATGCTCGAAGGTTTGATCCGCAGCGCAGACGAAGTCTTTCCCGAAGCGATTTTTGCCGTACACCTGGATCATGGTGACGAAGAGACCTGTTATGACTGCGTTGATAGCGGTTTCTACAGCTCAGTAATGATCGACGCCAGCCACGAGGAATTCGATGAGAACATCGCCATCACCAAGCGCGTTGTCGACTATGCGCACAACAAAGGCGTTGTCGTCGAGGCCGAACTGGGGATGCTGGGCGGCGTCGAGGAGCACATCCAGGTCGATGAGGCAGATGCCAAACTGACCGACCCTGATCAGGCAAAAGAGTTCGTCGAGCGCACGGGGGTCGACTCGCTGGCCTGCGCCATCGGCACCAGCCACGGGGCGTTCAAGTTCAGCGGAACACAAGGGCTACATTTCAATGTACTTGAGGGCATTCAGAAGAATCTTCCCGGTTTCCCCCTGGTGATGCACGGCAGCAGTTCTGTTCCCCAGGAAGAAGTCGAGCGCATCAACGCTGCCGGCGGCAAATTGCTCGGGGCCAAGGGCGTGGATGCGAGCCAATTCAAGCGCGCTTCGGAGTGGGGCGTCACCAAGATCAACATCGATACCGATGGCCGTTTGGTATGGACGCGCGTGCACCGAGAGTTTTTCCTCGAGAAACCCGAAAACTTCGACCTGCGTCCCCCTGGAAAGGTGTTCATGGCCGCCTATGCAGATTTCATCGCTGAAAAAAATAACTACCTCGGCAGCGCTGGAACTTTGGAAGACGTTCGCAAATTAGTGGCCTAGTTGGACAAGGGTGCATGGGCGCAAGAGTGTTAGGTGATCTCTCCCTTGCCCGCTAGCCCCCGGGCTCCCTTTGCATTTATTCATGCAAGTATCTGAACAAGGCATAACAACTGATCGATACACTCTGATTCCCCGCACGTTGATTTTCCTGACGCGCGGGGAATCTGTTTTGCTCATCAAAGGGGCACCAGATAAACGACTTTGGGCCAATCTTTACAACGGCATTGGGGGACATGTGGAACAAGGGGAAGATGTCCTGACTGCCGCCAGACGGGAATTGAGGGAGGAGACTGGCCTGGGCACAGAAGCTGTTGACCTTTGGTTATGCGGCACAATTTTGATTGATACCGGGACCAACCCCGGGGTTGGGATCTACATTTTTCGCGGCGATTGCCCTGGGGGCGAAACCTTACCTTCAAAAGAAGGTACACCAGAATGGATACCCTTCTCCCAAGTTCATAATATACCCTTAGTGGAAGATCTGTTCATCCTGCTCCCCAAAGTTCTTACGCTGAAAAAAGGTGACCTGGGCCTATCGCTACTGTACAGCTATGATGAGAAAAACAATCTAACGATCATGTAAGTTTCAAATAAATCTTGCAAACAAAGCTTGTCTCACAAATACATCCCAATCATCCATAATAGTCAGCAAACTAAGTTATCCGATTATTCGGCAAGAATTCCGAAGTATTTCGGAATTCTATTTAGGCTGCAGAAAATTTCCTGAGACTTCGGAAGCATGATAAATATTCGAAAATAGTAAGTCTACAGTGCAATAGGGGAAAGAAATACTTTGTTTTAAACTTTTATTTTTTATGGTGCAACCATTTTGGTCAATTCATTATTATCTTCATTCATTTCTGTTATACGTGCAGGGCCGTCCACAAGACAACGAGCCTCCACATCCGCATTAATGAATTTATCAAACCTCATATACGCGGATTCGCCAGCTCCGATAGGATTCTCGAGTTCCTTCCACTCAAACCTTACACCATCGATAAAAAGGGCTACACGCACCCCTGCGGGAGCGCCTCCCCGTCCCTGATTGCTTATACTACAATTTACTGTACCTCCAAAAGAGTCGATATCATCCACTGCAAGATCAGGCAATAAGGATGGTTCAGCTTCAGATGGGCTTTCTTGGGTAGTCGTGACGACATAGAGCGTGGGCATCAATGCATTATTATTCTCATTGCTCTCTGCAATTTCCTCTTCAAAATCGATTGTCAATGTGGTTGGCGACTGCCCAGGTTGAGCATTGGTCAATTTCTGGCAGCCACCCCAAACAGTCTCACCGGGGGCCAGACTATCATAATCCCAGGAACAGACACCCGCGCCGGTCGCCTCATGAAATTTCCACAACAGTGTGAATGCGCCTGAGGCTGCATCCCCCTGGTTGCGAATGGTGAAACTCGCAGTAAAAATCTGCCCACTGATGATAGGATCGGGATCGAAGGTCGCTTCAAGCACTACCAGGTCTGGCAATCCGCTACCCCCTTGCGGCTGGCCGCCCAGTTGATCAGCAGCGCTCTCGTTTTCTTGATCGGCCGTAACTTCTATCTCTGGTGCAACATCCAGAGGAGGAGGCGCTTGGGCCACACCTTCTGGCAAAGGACCGGTAGTGGCAACCAGTACATCGTCAATAGCCACCTGTGAACCATCTTGAGACGTCACACTGATCGTTCCGCCAATCAATGGAGAAGCATCTTGGTAATCAATCCACAACTCCTGGTTGACATAGACCTGGATATGTCCATCATGAGAACGCATTTCCAACTCGTGCCATTCTCCGAGACTAACAGGGCCTGTTTGCACCAGGGCAGTATAATTTTTCGCAGGAGCCTCTTTTATCAAGTACAAGCCAAATTCATCCAGGCGCACGAAATAGCGGCCTTGTTTAGATAATCTAAAGCCAAAGAGTAAACTGCCCGCATCCAGGCGAGCTTTTGCCTGATATACATAGTTGCTCCAAGAGACACCATTGGGTACCCAGGCACCCCCAGCGCTATCCGCATTAAAGGTGTGCATATCGCCAACCTTCTTCACGTACCAGGCAGCAGTCACATTCCACTCATCGGATAGGATGCCCTGGAAATCATCGTCAAAAAGGATGATCCCTTCCAGCGGTTGGCTCAAGCGCTCTTTTGGCATTTCAGCTAAAGCAATACTGAAGGTAAAAGACCCCAGCAGCGATATGAGCAAGAATATGCATATAGATCTAGAAATTGTTTTTTTTGTCATAGTGTTCTTCCTCAAGCCTGGTGTACGATCTCCCCATCGATCATAGTCATCACAGAATCTACCTTGGGGATATCCATCGGGTCGACTGTGTGGTAATCCTCATTCCAGACGACCAGATCAGCGAACTTGCCTGGCGTCAGTGACCCCTTGACATGATCTTCATGACCGCACTTGGCCGCAGCCATGGTATGAGCATAGAGGGCTTCTTCGATAGTCATCGCCTGTTCGGAATGATAGGGTTCATCATTGGGGCCTAACCGGGTAACGGCACCTAAGATGGTGACTTGAGGTCGATACCAGGGTGTCGACCCAGCGTCTGAACTGATGGAGACATTGACTCCAGCATCCAACCATTCGCGAGTCACCTTGAGACGGGATGCCCGTTCTTCTCCCAGGTAATCACCAACATAGGCTGCGAAGCGCAAGAACTGCGGTTGGCAGCTGATGTGTACACCGAGATCGACAAAACGTTGCGTGGTCTCTGGCTTGGTGAGCACGGCGTGCTCGATGCGGTGACGAGGATCTGGGCGCGGATTGGCATTCATAGCTTCCTCGATGGCATCCAGAGCCAAGTCGCAGGCTGCATCGCCACCAGTGTGGATCGAGATCTGCATGCCGGTATCATGCAACATCGCTACTGCTTTCTTGAAAATATTGGGGTCCCAAGTGGGCATATCCCAACTAATCCCGTTATGAGGCTCATGGGTGTACCAGGTGGGGAACTGTCCATCGATAAGGAATTTGTATCCCACGAAACGCATGAAATCATCATCGCTGATAGGCATTTCATTTAGGGCACGTTCCAGGTCAGCCGGCCATTCCAGGGTGTAATAGAACTGACCGCGCGGAGACAGGACGCGCTGCTGACCAGCCTGGACATAGGCATCCAGAGCGTTGTAGCGCACGTTGTTATCGTAGAAGCTGGTCACCCCGGCAGCGGCAAAGAGCTCGCCTGCGTGGCGGATGTATTGCAACATCTCCTCGGTCGTGGGGATGGGTGCATGCATTCTCAGCAGATCCATGGCTTTGTGGTTGTAGAATAAGCCAGTCAGCTCACCATTCTCATCCCGTTCAATGATCCCTCCCACGGGATTCTCTGTATCGGGAGTGATCCCAGCGATGTCCATGGCCATACTATTGGCTACGCCAAAGTGTCCGCCCTGCTGCATTATCCAGACTGGATTATCGGGAGAGATCGGATCAAGATGGGACTTGGTAGGCATGGTATCGGTATCCCAATAAATAGCCTGGATCCACTCGCCAGGGTTGGCTTCATCGACCGATTTCTTCAGTTTCTCCAACAAGCTGTCCAACGTGCGGATCTCCGGGGGGAGAAGTGCCACGAAACGATCCAGTAACGAGCCAAAAACTTGCAGGTGATTATGCGCATCAATAAATCCGGGCGTCACGCTCTTGCCCCCCAAGTCAAGCACCTGGGTGGCCTCCCCAGCCAGGGCGCGGATGGCTTCATCCGTTCCTACCTGCAAAATAGTCCCATCTTTAACTGCCAGTGCCTGGGCAGACGAAATGGCTGGATCCATAGTATATAGACGACCATTGATTAGAACAGTGTCCGCGAACTCACCAGCACCCATTACTGGCGGTGCCAAATTGGCTGTATCTGGCGCAACAGTTGCTGTCAATTGGACGATATCATCTGCTTTGCCACAGGCTATGATTGAACCACCTAAGGCATAAGCGCCCCATTTTAGAAAATCTCGCCGACTCATATGATGATGGGAATTACACATGACCTACCTCCTTTTCTCTCGATCACGGTTGAGTAACCAATTTAAGTTCTTCCATTCGCGTTGACATCCTCATTTTGGGGTTCCAGCTTCCCAGACCAACGCTCAAAAAAATCGATCAAACTGGAAATATCCTCAACATATTGGGATTGCTGTGTGTGCGAGTGGATCACCTGACCTCGCCACTTAGGGGTCATGTTGGCAGGAGTTTCCCACCAGATCCGAACGACGAAAGATGCATCACGATAGGGATGTTTCATATTCTCCTGCTCGCAAAACTGACCGCAATAACATGCCCGAAAACAGAACACGGTCAATAAAAAAAATGCCTAACCAGCGCCATCAACACTGGCAGGTTAGCATATGTTCATCTCTGGTATGTCACAATTGGCAATCCCAAGCAAGCGGAAATTTTCCACTCTCGGGCTGATCAGGCTCGATTTCCCCCATGCTGCCCTATAGCTCGTATATCGCTGCGGATGGTACGGGCACTGACACCTAAGGCTGATGCGATCTCTTCTTGGGTTGGATCAGCACCTTGCTGAGCTGCAGCTTCGAGCAGTCGCAAAATTCGGGTTTGGCGCAATGCCACTTTTCCATCTTGCTCGAGAATCAATTCGTCTGGGCTCCCTGCATCGAATGTCCACAAGATCCTGATTTTGCTGGTACCATCGCCCTGCGCCTTCCGCACTGTTTCGAATTTCTGGCCCTGAGCTGGAATGATTATCTTCGCGCCTGCTAACAAACTCAGCCTTCGCAACTCATCCATCAATCGATTTCGATACTGAAAATTTTGCGTGCTTGCATGAAGCCGTTCGATGAAATCTTGAAGATGGTGACAAAGCGAAAGCGCTCGTTGGGACTTTCTTTGGAGACGGGATAATCTTTCAAGGGAGAGCAGCAACCTGAACTGAGCGAGAGCCAAATGCTCCTTCCTGACGAAAGCTAACCCCTTCTCCAGAGCATCTTGGCAATCGTCTGGCTTCTCTATCTCCAATAGGATATCCCCTAAGATTAGATACCCCCAGATCGCCAACTCACCTAATTCTAATGATGCTGCGATTTCTACGCCAGAGCGTGCCATCGTCAATGCCAACTCGCAATTACGCTGAATAAAATACGCTTCCGCCAAATTGATATAGGCCACCGCAAGTTTCCACGATGTCATCGTACGTGCTAACTCAAGAGCTTCATTGAGCCTCTTCAGCCCCTCTTCGACTGATCCAGTCAATACCAATCCCAAACCCAACTCTGACAGCACGCGCACGACTCCGTCTTGAAAATCGATCTTCTGAGCCAGCGCCAGGGCTTCTCTGTGATATTCTAGAGATTTTTCAACTTCACCAACCTGGCGCAAACAACGTCCATAGTCACCCAAAATGCCTACGATAAGGGTGGGAATGTTTCCTTTACGGGCCTGTACCAACGATTGGTCGAGGCTATCGAAAGAATCCACAAAGTGCCCTAGGCCCCACAATGCCATACCTCGATGTAAAGCGAGCAATGAATCCGTAAACGGGCTGATCTTCTTCGTTTCTTGCGCGTAAGTTAATGATTGTTTTAATACCACCAAGCTCTCAGTTCCCTGCAATTTGTAACGATGCAGAGCACCAATACCCAGCGTAACCCAACCCAAAAATCCGCGCGCATTGATTCCCTCGAATATGTGTTTAGATTCTTGCAGTGCTTCAAGCGCAGACGTCAATAATCCTTGGCTCAGCAAGAGGTAGCCGATATCACAAAGTGTATTGGCAGTTTCCACCATTCTCTCATTTTTTCGCCATAAATTTAAAGCCTGCTGATAGTGCTGCAAAGAGCGCTCATATTGACTAATAAAATGGTAACCAACAGCCAAAAATTGTAAACAGGAGGCCTGACCTATCTGGTCTCCTAAATCATGAAAAATTTCCAGGGCAGAATTCAAAGCCTCGATTGACTGAGAATACTGTCCCAACATATTGTGAAAGGCACCCATATCACGGTATAGAAAAGCGATAAGCTGTTTATCATCTGCTTGAATTGCAAGTTCAAGCGCACGTTGTGCTTCCACCAAACCACGCTCACGATCTCCCAGACGATCTCCCACACACCATCCGAAGAGGCGTTTCGCCTTGGCCATTTTCCCAATATCTTGCAAAGATTCTGCAGCCGTAAACATGGCCTCGAAATCCTCCGATGCCCGAACATTGTCACCTAATATTCTGAGAACCTGCCCCCTTTTTTCAGCTGCTTGGTAAATTCCCAATTTCCCAGCATCCCCACCAATTTCTTGTGCCCATGCAAGAGCCCAGGTATAGAAATCAACCGCAGATTGGCTGGCGTAAAGCTGATCTGCTTTGCTCCCTGCTTCTAGAGCATATTGCAGGGCTGTTTTCGCATCACACGCATGATGGAAATGATGAGCGAGCTCTTCTACACGTTCAGGCTGGTTCTGACGAAGTACTTCTCCAGCCTGGCGATGGATATCGCAGCGCTTGATTGGGTTTACCTGATCATAGGCAACTTGCCTGATTAACTCGTGAGCAAAACGATAGCCTGCCGGAACTTCAACGAGCAACTGCCGCTGTAGCAAGGAATTACTATGGGTTAAAACAGTCTCGTCATCCCAACCAGCCGTTTGCACCCAAAAATCATAATCAAATGGCTCATGCAATACAGCAGCAATATCGAGCAACTTTCGCTCATCAGGATTGACTTTATCAAGGCGTTCTATGATCACGTCTTGGATCCCCTTAGGAAGAATTGAGTCTTTTGTTAGATCAAGCTGCCACGCGCCATCTTCCATTTTTCTGATCTGCTCGTCTTCATTGATGCTCTTGAGAGTTTCAAGAATAAACAGGGGATTGCCTTGTGTTTGAGCAAAAATCGCTTGAGTAATCTCAGCTTGTAGATCTTCCTGGTGAAGGAACACCTGAACAAGCGCGCGGGTTTCATCTCCTGATAAGGATTCTAGATTGAGGCTACTTAACAGCCCCGCGCGATCCAAATCCAACACATGCTCCCAGATCAGATGATGATCTCGCAACTCTCCCGAGCGTGCTGTCCCAAGCAACAATATTCGCATCTCTGTTATTTTTTTGGCCAGTTGGGGTAAGAATTCCAATGTGGCCATATCCATGCGATGCCAGTTTTCGATGATGAACACATGCGGGCCGATTTGTGAAAGTGCCAAAATACAGGCTACCAGCGCTTGGTGCAAAACTTCTTTCTTATCCTGTTCAACGAATTGAGAGGTTTCTGGTATGGCAACGACCTCATCAAGCACAGGCAATAGAAGGACTAGGGATGCAAACAAATGGGTATCCATGATCTTGCTAACCTGGGAAATTCGTAGGGGAGTCAAAGCCTGAGAGAGGATTTCGATAAGCGGCGCAAAGGACTCATCCCCACAATATCCCCAGAAAACTTGCATTCCTCGCCACTCCACTCCTGCTGAGATTTCCTCTACGAGGCGTGTTTTACCAATCCCAGGTTCCCCCTCGATCAACACGAAACCTCCCCCAATTTCATCTAATCGATCGATTCTGCTTAGCAAATCGGATCTCTCGATGCTTCGACCGATCAATGGAATGCGGCCAAAATTACCATTGGGCAAAAGCGATTGGGGTTGATCAACTTCTTCCCTGGATAGACCCGCTCTCCTCGACTTCTCACCCTCGGAAGATGGTATGGCGCACACTTGATCATATAAAGCAAAAATCTCAGCGGTAGGTTCGATATTCAATTCTTGTCTTAAGATGGTCTTACAGGATTTAAATTGCTGCAATGCGGCTTCGCGCTGCCCCATCAAGGCATAAGTCTTCATGACGGACAGGTGAACATCTTCCCGAAGGGGATCAGCTTGGAGAAGTTTTAATCCGATATCGAGAGCGTTCTGATGTTCATTCCGATCGGAATACATGGCCATCAATTGATATAAGGCTTGGATATACATTGAGCGTAACCGCTCTGTCTCGACCAGCGCCCAATCTTCGTAGAGTCCATCCAGAAAATCACCTCGATATAAGCGTATTGCCTCTTCTAAGGTTGCAATTAGCTCATTTTCATGCACCCCGACCGACAGACACAATTCCTCAAACACTTGCGTGTCAAGCCAAAAGTCGCTAACTTGGTTATAAGAAACCAAATCCCTTTGGACAATGAGATAATTTTCGGGAATAACCTGACGGATACGCCAGAGGGTGGTGCTCAGATTTCGCAGGGCTCGTTCTTCAGAGAATTCCCCCCAAAAAATACCCGCGAGATGAGCGCGTGTGATCGTACGTTTTCTATGGGTTACCAGATAAGCAAATAATGCTCGCGCCTTCCGAGTCGGAAATGGGTTTAATGGTACCTTATTCCAAATGAGCCTAAAGTCACCTAAGAAAAAGATTTCCAATCGAGGCATCGAGGGGTATTATGATTGTATTTATGCTTTGTGCTTCGAATAATTCAACCAATCATGCAGAAAAAGCGATGAGCAAAATCACTCTTCAGGTGGCGCCGTAACTAAATAGATCGTGAAGGTACTCCCTTCTCCAACCTTGCTTACAACCTCAATTCTGCCATTGTGCTGTTCGATGACCTGCCTGGTGATCGATAGACCAAGGCCCAAACCCCCGTAGACTTCCTCACCGATTTTATCCAGGTGATAGAATCGATCGAATATATGGGGCAGAACCTGCTCAGCGATACCAATCCCGTGATCGCGGATGCTCACTTTTGCCCCCTCATCATCCCGCTCTACGGTAACTCGCACACTGCCGCCGTTAGGGCTGAATTTAATGGCGTTATCAAGCAACTGACCCAAAGCCCTTTGGATACTGCGCACGTGTCCCGAAACCTTGGGGATGTCAGGACTGATCTCCAGATAAAATTCGACCCCCGCTTCATTACCCCGCTCCTTGACCTTCTCGACCGCGTACTCAACTAGTTCTCCTATATCGGTGGGATGCATTTCCGGCATGACCAACTCGACTTCTTGCAAGAAGAGGATATCGTTGACCAGAGTAACAATTTGCTCTACGTTGCGCCCTACGGTATCCAGGATATCATCCAAAGCCCGGCCTTCAAGGTCATGAAAACGGGCCATCTCGAGAAATCCACGCGCCGCGGTCAGGGGGGTGCGCAATTCGTGAGCAATAGTGGTGAGGAATTCCCTACGCGCTAACTCTTCCTGGGCTAATCTTTGGTATGCTGCGGCCAATTCCCCTGCCTTCAAGCGCAGATCTTCGATGGCCATCTCGTCATTCTCACGCAGGCGTTGGCTGACCTCATGCACCATGGCCAGCGATACCGATGAGCTTTGTTCGAGCAACTGGTCGAACGAAGATTTCTTGATTTCCAATACTTTTACGGGTTTGGTTGTGATGACCGTGGCGACGCGCGGCGCATTATGGATCAACCCCATCTCGCCAAAGAAAGCACCTTGCTGCAAGCGATTGAGAAAGCGCTCTTCATCCGCATCGATCATCTTTGAGATCTCTACTTCGCCATCCAGGATGACGAAGAAGGTATCTTCGATGGCATTCTCCCGGCAGAGGATCGTGCCTTGTGGGTACGAATTGACCTCTCCAATAGCAACCAGTTCCTTGGCTTCCCGCTCGGAAATTCCAGGGAATGCCTTGCGAATGACTTCATCAGCTGCAACAGGATGATTATTCATCGGTTTCTCCCTCGACAATGTACCGGATTCTCACGGTTATGTCAACCGAGCGGATCCAATCTGAGACCTCGGCTCGCGCTAGTGGTATTCGACACCAGCCTACGTCTCGGAAATGGTCGCTTGCTGGTCTTCTGGCAACACATAAAATACCAATAATGTGCTGCCATAGCGGCGCTGATCGAACTCTTGCAGGGTGCTCAACTCGACGGGCTCAAATTCTTTGGGATCGATCTGCACGATAACCCAGGCATATTCTGCCAGCCAGTCGGGGCGCTCATCGACTGACCTTAGCGCTTTCTTCCAAATCCCTTTGTATTGCGGTGGCGCAATATAGACGTAATCAAAGGATCGGTCGGCATCCTGATCCAGGGCGATAAACGCATCCATGTGGTGCACTTCCGCGCGGTCAGCCAGCTTCGTGTTTGATAAGTTGCGGATCACCGTCTTGACCGCCTGATGATGACGGTCGATGAAGCGAACCCATTTAGCCCCCCGACTGAGCGCTTCGATCCCTACAGCACCGGTACCAGCGAACATATCTAAGAAAACGGAGTCTAGAATATCCACGCCAATGATGTTGAACAGTGATTCCTTGACGCGGTCGGTGATAGGTCGGGTGACATCTCCAGGTACGGCGCGCAAGTTTTGCCCCCTGGCAGTACCCGCGATAACGCGCAAATTACTCAATTTCTCCACCTAACGAACGACGGAAGACAGGAGATGTGAGACGGGGAGAAATTCCTTCATAAAGCTCCGGTCTTCCGTCAGCGGTCATCCGTCCGATTCTACGCTCTGACGCGCAGCCAGGATATTGCCATGAGGCGCGATGGTGGGGGTTACGCAGCCTGTGCCCAAGATAAAGCGCTGGCCCTCGGTGGCCTGAATGGCATCCGCCGCCTCGGCAGTGACGGATTCCGGCGTGCCCAGCACCATGGTTTCATTACGACGCAAGCCACCACACAGAACTCCCGAATAGCGTGACTTCGCTTCAGCTAAAGAAGGCTCGGTTTCGCGATCATGCCAGTTGATTGCATGAACCGGGAAATCAAGGACCTGGTCGAACATCACATCGACACCATGCAAATGCATCAGGTTGAACCAGCCATCCTGTGCGGCTTCTAATACATGCAACTCATAGGGTTTGCAAAAATCAGCGAACTCATCATCTGAAAGCAGGCCATATTGGGCATGTTGGATGGCGTAGAACACCCCAGCGATGCCCGTCTTGAGCGAGGCTTCCACAAAACGGGTTGTGCTCTCGGCGATGATCTTCAACCCGGTGTGCAGCGCATCGGGGTACCGGCGCATGTGCACCAGCAACTGCTCCCCACCAACCAGGTTCTTGGCCTGGGCCATGGGGCTGAAAATGGTTTGGATAATGGGCGTGTTTGGGCCCAATTCAGTCTCGATGAGGGTCAAACACTTCAACTGGTCGCCCAGATGACCGCGAGCGGGATCCAGTGCCTGGAGGCTAGTCCAATCTTCGGGGTGCTGGACCACGCGGTGGGTATAGGCGCGCGTCCCTTCCGTAGCGCCGCGCCACTCATCCTGGCTGCCCCAATCCTTGATGCAAAACGACGATGCAGGCGTCACCTTAACGAAATCGAACTCATAAAGACGCTGAAACTTCAAAACAGCTGCCGCCAACCCCTCGGGAGTCTGGTCATCCACAGGAAAATGCTGCCAAAGCGCTACTGGCGGGCGGTCTGGTTTTTCTCCAGCGAGACAAATCTCAAGGCGTTGACGATGGGTAACAGTACTCAAATCTAAGCTCCTTTTTTCTTCTTGGATTTCTTGAGAGGAATGATCTCATCGAGGACTTTGGTCAACTCCTCTTCTTCGAAATCGCGCTGGGTAAAATAATCATCAATGAAATTCGAGCGGCGCATACGCAGCGCCATCGAGGCCACCGTGTGCAAATCTTCAGAAGTGACCTTCAGACGCGCGTCGGCCACCGCGTGCGCCCGGGCGGCTTCGAAAAGGGTGATCTCCGCGCGCAGAGAATCGATCTTCATTCGCTCGACTAGAGATAGACCTTGTTGAGCGACCTCGTCGGGGAGTTCTACTTGGGGAAGCAGATCGCGGGCAGCCTGGATATCTTCCTGGGCCAGAAGCGTGGCATCGGCAAACTCAGCCGAAACCTGGCGCGGATTGGTGAGATAAGCCCTGGCTCGCTGGTAGGCTTCCAGCCGTTCAGCGCGTTCGGGCAGGCCGCGCACATCCACCCGCAATCCAAAACGGTCCATGATCTGAGGGCGCAAACGGCCTTCCTCGGGGTTCATCGAGCCAACCAAAATGAAGCGCGCTCGATAGGTCGATGACATGGGGCCCCGGCGAACCAGATAGTAACCTTGTGCCGCGGCATCCAGGATGGCATCGACGACATCATCGCCCAGCAAGTTGACTTCATCGACATAGAGCAGGTTCCGGTTGGCCTGGGCCAAAATCCCCCGGCGCAGGCGAATATGACCCTGGAGTGCAGCTCGCTCATCCAAACCGCCGACAACGTCTTCCAGCCGGGCGTTTAGGGGCAGCTCAACCAGATGGACCTGGTCCATCACAGCCAGGGGTTCATCCTGGGCATATTTCTTGGCGCAGTCAGGACAGACGGCCTCAATTCCCCCGTCTTCGATATCCTCGGGCAGACAGCCATAATAGCACAAGCTTCTCGGAGCCTGTGGGAGTAGTTCAGGCAAGCTTCGCACGGCGGTAGTCTTCCCGGTGCCGCGCGGCCCGATCAGTAATACGCCGCCCATATGGGGGTTGACCATCGCCAGGAGCAGTGCCAGTTTCATCTCTTGCTGGCCCACTAAAGCAAGGAAGGGGAAGGGCACTACATCGGCAATGCCGGCATCTTCCTGGGGGGTGGCCGCTTCCAGGCTACGGCCAGTGACGCGATCGATTAGCTCTCGCAATGAGCGCACCGGCGGGATGCCATCGTTTGGGCTTAGATCATCGAATGGGGGCAATTGGTCTTGATCAGTCATTGTTCTGCTAACTACATTGAGAAAATTTGGACTCTATGAATTGCCGTGGTGATCCCCTTAGAGCCACAAATTTATCTCTACTCGATTGAGTTGATACCATCGTCAAATTTCTCGTCCTTATGGGCTAGACGAAAAGCTTGGCGCTGCTTGGCTCTTTCCATACGCTGACGGTGGGCCTCAGTTTCGGGGATCAGGGGTGGTACGTGCGTTGGGTTGCCGTCATCGTCAAGGGCGACATATACGCAGTAGGCTGTATTTGTGTGCGTACATTGGCATGTGACCGGATCTTCTGCAACCACTTCGACACGCGCTTCTATGGAAGTTCGCCCTACATAACTGACCTCAGCGGTGAGATTGACTAGGTCTCCGATGCGGATGGGCTGGCGGAACATCATCTGATCGACCACCACCGTCACAACTCTGCGCTGGGCATGACGCATACAAGCCAGCGCGCCCGCTTCATCAACCAGTTTCATAATCCAACCCCCATGCACATTGCCGTGATTATTGGCATGGGAAGGCTGCATCATTTGCGCGATCTTGACGCGCGACTCACTGACAGTTTTTCCTTTTATTGCTTCATTCATCTAATCGAAATCTTTCCAAGAAAACAGGTATGTGAGTGGGCCCACTCACATACCTGTTTTCTTGGGTAAATTAATCCATATCCTCGCGCAACTCGTCGAAATCGACTGTACTCAGTCGGTGGGGTTCCTCTTCGAGCACGTCCACTGTAGTGAAGGTTAGTTCCGACATCATCGGAGCCAATGGAACGGAGGCAGGCACGCGGATACGCGGCTGCGGCGGAGGCGGCGTGACGCGCGGTTTAGAAAAATCGTACGATCGCTTCCGAAGAATCCGGGGATCATCAGTCAGCCAACCGATATAGTTCCCTAATACAGAATAGACCTCGCGTTGGGTAGTTACCCAGCCAATCCACTCACCGATATCATTGTAAAGATAGGGATAAACGAGATATGCGCCAACATCACCGGGGGTTGTGTATATTGGGATTAGGCGGCGAGATTTACTCATAGAGGTATTATACCGAAAATTAGAAGTGCCCAGCAGCCAACCGCTGGGCACTTCTAATTTTCGAAGATTCTACATCAATCAATGTCGTTGTATGTCCAGTACCGATTGATGAAATAATTCCAGAACATCACCAGAATGATGGCAATCGCCAGGGCCGTATTGTGCCCCAGAAATTCTGGTGTCATGAAGGGGAATATTCTCAGGAAGGGCAAGTTTTCATAAAGCCGCTGCAAAGGACCGTTTAAAAAGGCGAAAACCGGCGTGCGAATGGCCACTCCTATCACATTGATAAGGCCAAAAGTAGTCAGTTGGTTGGTCAGGGGTTTAGAGCGCGAGTCAGGATAAGTCCAATATCGATTCCAGGTGAAATTGTTCAGAACGGCTACAGTAAATGAGATTACGCTCGACAACACCGGATCCACATCGAGGAATTTTGTCAAGATATTGAAAACCGCGAAGTCAACCAGCGCGCCAATGGAGCCCACCACAGCAAACTTGAGAAAGCGTGTCCGCTCGATGGGGTTCGTGATGAATTCTGCTTTGATCATGCCTGGGATAATTTTTCCTTGAAATAAGGGATGGTCTTCTCAATGCCCTCTCGTAAGCTGATTTTGGGCTGCCAGCCAAGCACATCCACCGCTCGGCTGATATCGGGCTGACGGCGTTGAGGATCACCACTGCCGCGCTCTTTGGGTAAAGAAGTGACTCCTTGATTGCCCGTTATCTCGTTGATGACCTCCGCAAATTCTAATATGGTGATTTCATCGGGGTTGCCAATATTGACAGGGCGGTGCTCGTCCGAGAGCAGCAAGCGGTAGATGCCCTCGATGAGATCATCCACATAGCAAAAACTGCGCGTCTGCTGGCCGTCCCCATAAACGGTGAGCGGTTCTCCCTGGATAGCCTGCAGCAAGAAGTTTGGCACCACGCGCCCATCATTGGTGTGCATACGCGGGCCATAGGTATTGAAAATGCGCACGATGCGAGTATCTAGGTCGTGGAAACGATGATAGGCCATGGTCAGCGCTTCAGCGAAGCGTTTGGCCTCATCGTAGACCGAGCGCTCTCCAATGGGGTCGACATGCCCCCAGTAACTCTCGTTTTGAGGATGTTCCAGAGGGTCACCGTAAATCTCACTGGTGGAGGCCAATAAGAATTTGGCGTTATGCGCCATGGCGACTCCCAATGTATTGTGCGTCCCCAAGGCGCCGGCTTTCATGGTCTGGATAGGTAAATTCACATACCCATAAGGTGAATGAGGATTGGGGCTGGCTGGGGAAGCGAAATGCATTACGGCATCCAGTTTGCCAGGGACGAAAATAAAATTAGAGACATCATGCCGGATGAAGAGAAACTTCTCTTCACTGGCCAGGTGAGCCAGGTTGTCCATGCTGCCGGTGATGAAGTTATCCATCCCCACTACCTCATGGCCTTCAGATAGGAGTCGATCACACAAATGTGATCCCAGAAATCCGGCTGCGCCAGTGATCAATACTCGCATTATGTTTGATCCTTATCTACGTTGCATCCTGATTCTTTCCCTCACCCATCTCGCTGCGCTCGACTTCCCTCTCCCAAGGGGAGAGGTGATTGGTTTGAGGGGAAGATCCAAATTTCCGTAATTGGGTAATAGAATTGCACTAGATAATCATTAAAGGAGTTACGCACTTGAAGCGGATTGGGCTGGGAATAGGGGGTGGGGGCTACGCTCCCACCCCCTATTCCCAGCCATTTTTTCGCTGAACTGCATAAGTCCTACATTAATTACCCAAAAACTGTACAAGTTTATACAGATTGAGAGAAATAAGCAATATCCCAAAAGTACCTTTCCCCTCAGCGCATTGTCATTCCAGAACGACTCAACGCCAATCGAGACGGTTGATACGTCCATCACCCGTGATCTGGCGGGACTCGCCACTCTGGGGGTCGATCAGCCAGATATTGCCCTGATAGAGAATTGCCAAAGTGTGATTACCACTCTCCTCCTCTAGCTGAGGAGACCAGGCACCCCACTCTCCTTGCGGTTCGATTCCAGGAGCTTCATCTGGAGGAAATAGCGCCTGCTGGTTTGAGCCATCTCGATCCATGATCACTACTCGGTAGCGGCTGGTCTCGCTCTGGTCCGGGAAAATAGCCTGCAGGAAGGCGATCTGGTAGGCAGCTTCGCCGGTCGATTTGGGAGTGATCGGCGAAGGCAGCGGGTAGGCGAACATACCGACATGGGAGACCAGGTCGACGGGTTCGCCCCCATTCAGGGGAATGGCAGTGATATTGAATATTGGCGACTCTTCAGGGGAAATTGTCCCTGGGGGCGGCGCATGCCGCACCGTGAAGAGCATGGAACCATCGGGGCCCCACTTAAGCCCGGGGACCCAGGCCCAATCACTGCGCGTCTCAAGGGGAGTAATATCCAACACAGGGGTATAGATACCCTCCTCAAGGTTGACCAGCCCAACCTGATTGGGGTTGGCATAGGCCAAAGAGCGGTCATTTACCCCATAGGTATAATACGTCCCCCACCAGCCGTAGACTCCCCCAGAGTTGACCTCGACGACCACTTCAGGGCTGGGGTCAACCCAACCATTAATGCTGAAAT
The DNA here is from genome assembly GCA_964458115.1 of uncultured Anaerolineales bacterium. Classification (GTDB taxonomy): domain Bacteria; phylum Chloroflexota; class Anaerolineae; order Anaerolineales; family UBA11858; genus NIOZ-UU35. The sequence goes on from CAYWIC010000051.1 coordinate 27,006, forward strand.
TCGCCATTTGGACATCGTTATTGGCCTGCCAGCCTGGCGCAGCCTGGCGTGGTTCTACCGTCGAATAGGCCGCGTAGGCAGTCGATCCAGGCCGCCAATCGGCAAAATGGATCACGTTATCTGCGCCCAGATAGGTTTCGAACTCAGGATTATCGATCTGCACAACCCAAAGCGTGTTGATGATTTCTTCATCATCATCGTGGCGGGTGAACAAGAGCCACTTGGCATCATCAGAGAGCACAAAAACTCGGCCGTCCAAATCCCCAGTAGAGATAATCGGAATGCGGTTGGCAGTATTACCCTCCATCATCCAGGCATTGCCATCCGAAAGGTACACCAGCCGTCCGAGAATTGGTTGGGGGGTAAAAGACGTTTGCACCCCGACCAGCATGATCTGGGGCAGGGGCTCTGTGATGATCACCGACTTGATCTCGGTTTTCGAAACCTCGATGCCATCTTCGTAAACCAGCCGGTATGTGATCTCTTTGAAGCCATTCTCGCCAAGCTGTAACGGCTGCTGTTCTCCCTCGGGGAGAAATTCGCTGGGCTGAAGCTGCTGCTCGAAAGGAATGATGACTTCTTCGACCTCGAACTCCTCGTAGACGCGCGTCAAGCTGATTTGCATGCCATCGGTGAGCTCGATATGTAGATCAGGGTCGACGCGGTCCAAAGCCCCCAGGGTTATCTCCGCAATTTGCAGGGCGTCCTGGACTGTACTTTGGGGTGGCACCTGGACCTTATAGACTTGTCCGTCTCCGATGATCTCTACTTGGAGCATAGGCTGCTCTGTTGAAGAGATATCGCAAGCCCCCAAAGCCAGGGGCAGCACCAATATTAGCAATGCAATAGAATGGTATAATCTCATCTCGTTCCACCAAAAAGACATGTGTCCGAAAAAGGGAGTGCGCTGGGCTCGCTTTGCGTCCCCTTGGGAACGCCCTGTGCACTCCCTTTTTCGGAATATTGATAAATCTGATTATAGCATGAGCGAGATCAACCAACCCGCGACGAATCCCCCCACCCCCCTTAGCCTGGCGGCGCGCGTCGAAGCATTGCTCTTCGTGGCTCCAGAATCCGTAACTCCAGGGCAGCTTGCCCGAGTATTGCAGGTAACGCCTCGACAGATCGAAAAGGCCATCGAAGAGATCGAAATTCTCCTCCAGGACCGCGGTGTTTGCATACAACGTCATGATGGGCGGATCCGTCTAACCACCTCACCGGCTGCGGCGCCTTATATCGAGGTCTTTTTGGAACTCGAAGCCACCAGCCATCTCAGCCGCGCCTCCCTGGAGACACTGGCCATTATCGCATACCAGCAACCAGTCACACGTCCTTTTGTTGACTCTATTCGCGGAGTCAACAGCGATAGTGTGATGAAGAACCTGTTGAGCAAGGGCGTCATCCAGGAAGTGGGCCGCGCCGAGGGTCCCGGCCGACCAATCCTGTACAGTACCACACCCGAGTTCCTCAGCCATTTCGGGCTGGTTTCTCTGGAAGAATTGCCCCCTTTGAATATCGATGAAATCATCAGTACCAATCAAAATAACAATGGCGAAGCCAAGATCCTGAAAGAGTAATATGGGTCTTTGGGAATCGCGGTGGGACTATCCAGAATTAGGGGCAAGTGGGATGCTCCACACCCCACTTGCCCCTAATTCTGAGTGATCACCCCGGCAATTCCTAGAGAGTAAGTGATGTGGTTTACGCAACTCACAACATATTCTGAAATTGAGTGAACCTCCGCAAACTTCAGGGGTAACCATAATAGTTGACACATCCTAAATATCATCCATTGCGTGTGATAGAATCTTGCACACCACCATTTCAACTTCATTAGATGGAAGTCTCTATGTCCCGCTATCTCATCCGTCAAGCTTTGCTCAGTATCGTAAAATTATTTATATTCATCAGCTTTATGTTCTTTTTCATCCAGATCATGATGCCGGGGGATTTCATCGATCAGTACTCTTTGTTCTGTAATGCAGATTGTCGGGCGCGAATGAGAGAACATTTGGGCCTCGACCTTCCCGTTTGGGAACGCTATTGGCAATGGCTGCGTCAAATTGCCACTTTTGATCTGGGAGACTCGCTGCATGGGGAGCCAATTATCGAAACGCTGAAACTGGTCATCCCGGCAACCCTATTAGTATTTGTCACCGGGACGATCCTGGCCTTCCTGATCGGGTTGTGGCTTGGAAAACGGACCGCCTGGCAAGGATCGGCTGTGTTATCCCGGGCAGCTACCCTGGGGGGGCTGACCCTGTACACATCCTTCCCGCCATGGCTGACTTGGCTGTTCACGTATCTCTTCACCAAGGGCGCCGGCTTTGTGGTTATGGGTGAGATTGGCGGGTTAGGCCAGCTGACCTTCGTCGGTTTAGATCGCTTGATCTGGGCAGATATCGAAACTCACCCCAGTGTGATCGCTTTCTATATGGTCGCATCTCTGGCAGTATGCGCGCTGTTCTTCTACCTGCTTAAGAACCTCATCGATCAGTTCACCAATCGATCATCCCCCGGACTCATCTTCTTGGTGTTGATCCTGGCCAGCACGGTCGGCTGTTGGTATTTCCTGGGCATCAATATCCTGGCATTTGACATCATGAAACTGGCCTGGATTCCGATGGTGACATACATTCTACTCACCTTTGGAGAAACGATGATGATCATGCAAGCCAGCATGGACGATGTGATGAAATCAGAGTACATCAACACCGCCAAAGCCAAAGGGTTGCCCGATTCTGTGGTTCTGGAGAGACACGCTGCACGCAATGCTTTACTGCCCGTGATCAGCCGTTTGGTAATCTCCTTACCTTATCTGATCACTGGGATCGTCATCATCGAGAGCTCAACAGATTGGCCTGGCATGGGTACCAAGATGTGGAACGCCCTTTATTGGCAAGATATGCCCTTAGTGATGGCCACACTGCTAATTGTTGGAATTCTCTCCCTGGTTGCCCGCCTACTCTTGGATGTGATCACAGCTTTCCTGGATCCTCGCATCCGTTATGGGGAAAAGAGACAAGTCACCAATTAGAGATGCTAGGGCTCTACTCCCGATGAGAAACAATTCTTAAAAATATCATGGACCCATCTACGAACCCTACACTGAAGCAAGCGACGGAGCTGATCCAGGCAGGCAATCGCCAACAAGCTCAAGTTCTCCTGGCACAATTTGTTAAGGCGTATCCGCATAACGAGCACGCCTGGCACGTATTGAGCTATGCGCTGGTGGAAAAAGAGAAGCAAATTTATGCCCTAAAGCGTGCATTACAGATTAACCCTACAAACCCGCATGTTAAAGCAAGGCTCGACAAATTATCCTCTCCACCTTCACAACCACCAGCCCGACCTCCAACCCCACCACCAACCCCACCACCTGAGCCTCCAAGCGCAGTATCAAGCAACTCTATTCTTGATACACATCCACAGCGAGAGGGCAGTCTCTTACAATCGGTAGCTGCAAATCTGGAAATCAAATCACGCCCACTGCCTCGAACTGAACCCCAAATTCGAGCGTACCAGATCCCGAAATCGAAGCAGAAGTATGGTCTTGGTCGCCGTATCAAGACCCGTATAACGATCTTTTGGCGACAGACCCGCATGAATTGGCGCATTTTCGCGCAAAGTCCCCTGGCAATTCTGGGACTGATTTTGATTCTCCTCTTTGGGATCATGGCCATTTTGCACCCCATTTTGATCGATACAATATGGCCGCGAGGTATCTACGATCCAACAACTGGATTCGATATGATGGTCTTTCCCCATCCTTCACCGCCAGTGCCTGGACATATTTTGGGAACAGACTCCCTGGGGAGAGATGTGCTTAGCATGATCCTGGCTGCCACAACGCCGACCTTTACCGTCGGTCTTACGGCCGCATTGACAACAGCCATTATAGGGACAATTTTGAGTGTGACCGCGGCGTATTTCCAGGGCAAGGTCGATATGATCATCACCAATTTGGCAGATGTGTTCTTGCTCTTCCCAGCCCCAATTATCATGGTGATCATTGGGGCGCGATTCCGCGACCTCGGGCCGATCGAGTTGGGCTTGATCTATGGGTTTGTAACCGGGGCGGGTGCCACCACTATCGTGATGCGCGCCCTGGCCATCCAGATCGCATCAAAACCTTTCATGGAAGCTGCCCATATCGCCGGCGGTGGGCCGTGGCATATCATTACCAAACACCTGATCCCCTCAGTTATGCCGTTGGCTGCGCTGCAAATGATGATCGCGGTTACCGGGGCGGTTGTCGCTGATGGGTTCATCTCTTTCTTCGGGATTACGCGCACAGTCAGCAATTGGGGCACGATCATTTATGATGCCTTCATTTATGGGGACATGACAGGATCCTATGGCCCTCCCTGGCACATGCTGATCCCAGCAGCTGCTTGCTTTTCTCTATTCGCTCTGGGCTTCTACCTGGTTTCGAGAGGGTTACATCGAGTCGCTTCTCCTTCCCTGCGGGAAGATTATTAGGTCACCTATTCAAATCAAAAAGAGTGTTGGCTTTGCAAAGCCTACACTCTTTTTGTGCCTACCCAGATCTAGATTATCTAATCACTACGGCTTTGGTGCATAAATCCGAAAGGCAGCTATAATAGGCGCAATGATTTTCT
>CAYWIC010000052.1:0-31070 GCA_964458115.1 uncultured Anaerolineales bacterium
GCAAACCTTCTGGGGTAACGCTGATGAATTCCAGGCGCAGATTGAGCTCGGCTGTCAGGATCTGTCAGGGAACCAGATTGGAATGGTGTTCCATTTCGGTCAGGATCACCACGTCTCCACTTTGGAGGTTCACTCGTCCCCAGGTTTGGGCAACCAGGTTGATCGATTCCGTAGTGTTGCGGGTGTAGATCACCTCTTTGGAAGCAGCCGCACCAATAAAAGCAGCTATCCTCTCGCGAGCAGATTCGTACGCCGCAGTAGCCTCCTCAGCCAGCACATGGATTCCACGGTGAATATTGGCATTCGAACGCCGGTAATACTCATCCATAGCGTCTAGGACCTGAACTGGTTTCTGGCTTGTGGCAGTCGAATCTAAATACACCAAAGGCGCCTGAGGGGTCACCTGGCGAGCTAGAATGGGAAAATCTGCTCTGACTTCATTTATATCAAATGTTGCCTTCGGTTTCTTTTCCACTGTCATTTTCATAGATCACAAAACATAAAGAATGTGGCTGCGAAAGCCACACTCTTCGATTACCTCTTCGCCCTACGGCGACTCTTCTTGGGGTGACGCATGTTAGTGGATTCTTTCGGACACCACAGGACATGATCGGGGACCATCCAACCATTGGTCAGGTAGACATTCTCATGAAATTGAACTGCAACCAGCTTATCATCTACCTGAACGACAACACCTTCAAGCCAGCCTCGAATGCGCTCCTTTTCATCATTGTCATGGTCGCATAAGACTTCAACCACATCACCTACTTCGTATTCACGATTTGCATCGGGAGGAGAGGAAAACGGTAAACCAGCCAATTCAGCCTCCAAACAGTAAGAATTCTCATTTTACTCAAACCAAGTGGAAAGATTATCTGAGAAAAGGGTGTGCGTAGTAGCGTACGCACCTACGCACACCCTTTTCTGAGTATCGATCACTCTAGGGTTGAGAAGTTATAACAAACTGCATATTATATATCAAAAGTCGTTATCGCGCCCCCATTTTCTCCAGGATCGCCTCGTGAAAACGCTCTCTGACTCGGTCAAAGGGAATGCGCTGCATGATCGGATCGAAGAAACCATCCACCACTAAAAGTTCGGCCTGCTCGGTGGGGATGCCGCGGCTGCGAAGATAGAAGACCAATTCAGGATCGATCTTGCCGACGGTCGCGCCATGTGTACAGCGTACGTCATCGGCCAAAATCTCCAGACCGGGGATCGAGTCTGCGCGAGCGTTATTACTCAATACCAAGTTGCGATTGGCCTGGTATCCATCGGTCTGCTGCGCGCCTGGGGCAACGTAGATCATGCCCTGCCAAACGGAGCGGCTGTCTTCCTTCAATGCACCCTTGAATAACAGATCGCTGGTTGTATGCGCGGCCAGGTGATTCTGCTGAGTATCATGATCCAGATGTTGGGCGCCGTCTGTGAAATAGAAACCAGACATACGCCCATTGGCGCCTTGACCAGCCAGATCCAGATCGGAGAAGTTCTTGGTCAATTTGGTTCCAATCGCGCCAAAGATCCAGTCGATATTTCCATCGCGTTCTACTCTGGCACGTTCGTGGGTAAAGTTCCAAACATTATCACCCAGCGACTGTAACTCAACAAAGCGCAGATTAGCTCCTGCACCTACATGAATTTCTACAACCCCACCGTGCAGCGTCTGCTGCGCTTCTCCATTGGGGGAGGCGGCCTCATGCACATATGTGAGCGAAGCGCCATCTTCCACCCAGATCAGCAGGTGCGAGAAATGGGCAATCCCAGCCCCGGCAGCCCACAGCACGCTGTGCAGGGGCTGTTCGACATGCACACCTTTGGGCACGTACACGAATACACCGTTACGCGACAGCGAACTGGCCAGAGCAGCAAATTTGCCTTCATCGGGTTTGACGATCTGCCCCAATGCCATACCGAGCTCGGCTGGATGATCTTGGGCAGCTGTCTCCAGATCGGTGAAGATGACGCCCATTTTAGCCAGTTCTGGGTTGAGGTCTTTCTGAATCCCACCGGGGAGCAACACAATCTGACCCCCGTGCTGATCGCTGACCAGAGGTTGTAGCAACCGTTCGGGGATTGCCTGTAAATCTTCATAGGCACCAGGCATAGGAAGCTCGAAATCATCCCGCAGGCCGCGAATATCCGTCCGCCGCCAGGGTTCATCCTGCGTGGTGGGATATGACATATTTTCGAAGGCTTCCCAAGCATGCGCCCGGTAATCAGCTAACACACCACTGCCATCCCCAGCAGTGACCATCATTTCGCGGGTGAAATTGAAGCCCTCAAACTTGGGACGTCGTGTTCGTTTTGTTCTCGTAACTACTCGTTTTGTTGACATAATTATTTCCGTAATACGTCATTCGTCTACGCGTCGAAACGTCCAACGATATGACGTAACGACGTATTGACGCTTTGATGCTATCCAATCGATCCTTCCATCTGTAGTTGGATAAGGCGGTTCATTTCAATGGCATATTCCATAGGCAATTCTTTAACCAATGGCTCGATGAAGCCCGATACCACCATGGTAGTAGCTTCTTCTTCGGACAAGCCACGGCTCATCAAGTAGAAAAGCTGCTCCTCGCCGACTTTGGAAACAGAGGCCTCATGTCCAATGGTGACATCCTGATCATCGATTTCGATATACGGGTAGGTATCCGAGCGAGAGTCAGGGTCTAACAAAAGCGCGTCGCAAACCACATTGGATTTGACATTGCCCATGCCTTCATGGACTTTGAGCAAGCCGCGGTATGAAGCCCGCCCACTATCTTTGCTGATCGATTTGGACATGATCTTGCTGCTGGTATCTGGAGCGAAATGGATCACTTTGCCGCCAGTATCCTGATGCTGGCCCTTGCCAGCAAAAGCCATGGAGAGAATCTCGCCATGCGCACCGGGCCCCATCAAATAGCAGGAAGGGTATTTCATGGTCAGCTTGGAGCCAAGGTTGGCATCCACCCATTCCATGGTGGCGCCCTCTTCGACAATGGCTCGCTGCGTGACCAAGTTATAGACATTGTTTGACCAATTCTGGATTGTGGTATAGCGCACGCGGGCGTCCTTCTTGACCACAATCTCGATCACACCACTGTGGAACGAGTCGGTGGTGTATTGAGGTGCAGTACAGCCCTCTACATAGTGAACCTGGGCTCCCTCATCGGCAATGATCAGGCTGCGCTCGAACTGCCCGATATTTGCTACATTGAGGCGGAAGTAGGCCTGCAAAGGAAGATCTACTTTGACACCCTTGGGCACATAAACAAACGATCCACCCGACCAGACGGCACTGTTCAGGGCGGCCAATTTATTATCTTCGATAGGAACAACTTTACTGAAATATTCTTGGAACAGGTCGGGATGCTTGCGTAATCCATCCTCTATGCTCAGGAAGATCACACCTTGCTCTTCTAGGTGCTCCTGAATGCTGTGATAGACCATCTCAGATTCATACTGTGCGCCCACACCAGCCAAGAATTTCTGCTCGGCTTCGGGGATACCTAGTTTGTCGAAGGTGTTCTTGATATCATCGGGGACATCATCCCAGCTTTTGCCTTCTCCATCGGTGGGCTTGACATAATAATATATATTATCCAGGTCTAGCTTAGAGATATCGCCACCCCAGGTAGGCATCGGGCGCTGCAGATAGTGATCCAGGGCTTTCAAGCGGAAGTCCAACATCCACTGCGGCTCGCCCTTCATCTCTGAGATCTGTTGAACCACTTCCCGGTCTAGCCCTTTACGGGTTTTGAAAACCGAGGTATCGGGGTCACTGAAACCGTATTTATATTCACCAATACCTTCAAGTATTTGAGCATCGGAACTCATAATATCGTCCTTTGTCAGTAAGTCAGGGGTCTGATACCAATAATTCGCGTGAATCAGACGAAACTAGGCAGCAACCGGGCTATATTTTTCTCTCACCCAGTCGTAACCCTGTTCTTCGAGTTGTAAGGCCAGCTCTGGACCACCTGATTCGACCACACGGCCATCGAGCATAATGTGCACGTAATCGGGTTGGATATAGTTCAAGATGCGCTGATAGTGGGTAATCACCAAGGCACCAAAATCGCTGCCACGTAAGGCATTGACGCCCTCAGAAACGATGCGCAAGGCATCGATATCCAGCCCGGAGTCTGTCTCGTCGAGGATGGCAATCTCAGGTTGTAGAGTAGCCATTTGCAAGATCTCGGCACGTTTCTTTTCACCGCCAGAGAATCCTTCATTCAGATAGCGCCCAGCAAACGAGTGATCCATTTTCAGGAGGTCCATACGTTCCTTGAGCATGTTGCGAAACTCTGGGATGGGAACGCCTTTATCCTCGGGATCTTCGGCTTTGCGATGCGCATTGATCGCTGTTCGTAAAAAGTTGGCCACGGTCACGCCTGGGATGGCAACCGGATATTGAAAAGCCAAGTACAGCCCTAAATGGGAACGCTCATCCGGGTCCAAATCTAGAACATTTTCACCCTTAAAAAGCGCTTCACCGTCGGTAATCTCATAACTGGGATGCCCCATCAAGGCATAGGCCAGGGTTGACTTCCCGGTACCATTGGGGCCCATAATGGCGTGGATCTCTCCCTTTCGTATGGTAAGATCGACGCCCTTGAGAATTTCATTTTCTTCAATGTTAACATGTAAATTCTTGATAACAAGCTCTGACATTGATATTGCTCCTATCGTATCCGAGGGCACAAAGACCACCCGGTTTTTTCTAAATAACGGGCGGTATTATAGCACGCACAAGGGGTTAGGTCAATATTTCTGATAAATTTCATAAAATTATTGACAAGTCATATTCTGAATGGTATACTGCCCTTCGCAATTCGGATAGGATAAACAAGGTTTTTTATGACCAATACGCGTGAGAAAGTACTCAAAACACTGCTCACCCGCCAGCGCTGTACGATCACTGATCTGGCCGAGGCAGTGGGAATAAACCCAATTTCCGTGCGACACCATATCAACAAGCTAGAAGCTACCGGCATGGTAGATTCAGAAGAGGAGCGCCACGGTGTGGGTAGACCGCGCCTCGTGTATTTCCTGACCGATAAGGGGATGGAGCAATTCCCCAGCCGATATCTAAAACTGACAGTCCGATTGTTGAAACAGCTCAAGGAAACATTGCCAGAGCCACTGGTCGGGGAGCTTTTCACTCAAATGGCTGACGACTTGGCAGCAGACTATGCCTCAGATTTGGAACTGGACGATCTTCCCATCGAAGATCGATTGGATATCGTTCAAGACCTGCTTGGGTCCGAGGGATTCACCATGGAATGGGAACACAAAGATGACGGTTACCATATCCGTGAGGTCAATTGCCCGTATTATCATGTGGGCCAGTCGCATCCCGAAGTTTGTGCCGTTGACGAGACCTTGATTTCGAATATGTTAGCTGTCCCAATCGAGAAAGTGAAATGCATTCTGGATGGAGACTCTTTATGCACATATATTGTGCCTGAAATTGAAAAAACTGAGAGTAAATCATGACACCCGTACGTCCCCGCCCAACCTGGCAAATTGAATCCAGCCACCCTGACTTCGTCCAATCTGTAGACGAAGCCTTCCGGCAAGTAATCGACCCTGAGATCGGGTTGAACATTATGGAGTTAGGTCTGATCCGTGACGTCAGCATCAATTCAGATGAGGAGAACGCCCATGTGGTCATGATCATGACCACACCCTTCTGCCCTTATGCTCCAGCGCTGCTCGAAAGCGCACGCTCCAAAGCGGAAGGCGCAATCGAAAAACCCACCACGATTGAAATGGGAATGGAACACTGGGACCCCACTTACATGGAAGAGGGCGTTGGCGCGGATTGGGGCTTATTCTAATTTTCGCCGGATAGGCCATTAATAAATTTGAACTGGGTTGAAAAATCAGCCCAGTTCTTTGGTTTATATTCTTCGAAAACCATACTTCACAAATAGTGGGCTTTATGCTAATATTGCCCAGCTTTCCGCTCCTGGCGCATTCGCGGCTCCGGGGGCAATCCCGTGGAAAGGAGGTAATTATGCGCGAATATGAACTCGTCTTCATCATCCATCCTGATCTGGATGAAACAGCAACAAATGATGCTCTCGAACGGATCAAAGGTTGGATCACTGAAGCTGGGGGATCGGTTGACAAGGTTGACCCTTGGGGAAAACGCAAACTGGCCTATCCCATTCGAAAACAGAATAACGGTCAGTATTTTCTTTTAAATATCACCATCGCCCCAGACTTCGTCACCGAGATGGAACGCAATTTGCGGTTCCTTGAACCTGTAATGCGTTTCATGTTCACTTCAATTGAAGAGTAAGCACAGGAGGCTGACATGAGCCGAGGCTTGAACAAAGTTATGATCATCGGTCACCTTGGGAGAGATCCCGAAATGCGCTATACGCCCTCTGGTCGACCGGTGACAACTTTCAGTGTTGCCACCAACCGAAGCTGGACCACATCAGATGGAGAGCGAAAAACCGATACTGAATGGTTCAACGTAGTAGCCTGGAATAAACTGGCCGAGATTTGCAACCAATATCTGGTCAAAGGTCAACAGGTATACATCGAGGGACGTTTGCAGTCTCGCCGCTGGGAAGATGCCAACGGCACCAAACACACCTCGGTTGAAGTTGTGGCTAACGAGATGATCATGCTCGGTGACCGCCGTCCTGAAGAGGATATTTCCGAAGACGAACCCGTCGAGGATGAATTCCCATTTTAGGTTGGCGTGTTCAGCACGAATAAATAGTAAACAGGAGTACGAAAAATGGCTGATTTCAAAAGACGGCGGCGACAACGCTTTTTTCGCCCCAGGAACTGCCGATTTTGCGGCGACCCCAAACTGGTCATCAACTACAAAGATGTTGACCTGCTGCGCCAATTTGTCCATGAAGACGGAAAAATCCGTCCTCGACGGCAGACCGGCAATTGCGCAAAGCACCAACGCAGAGTCACCCAGGCGATCAAACGAGCTCGCCACATCGCCTTGCTTCCCTTTGTAGGCGAAGTTCTGCGATAATCACAATGATCACTAACAGGGGCATAGGGCAGCAACTCTATGCCCCGCTTTGTTATAGAAACAGAGCGAGAACATGGCAAAACAAAAACGAAGAATTAACATTACCAGCCGTAAACAATTAGCTCGTCTTGAACGCGAAAATTTGCAAAGACGCGCCATCATATTTGGCGCAATTTTTGTCGCAGTGGTTGTGATTGGCATTACAGCTTTTGGCCTGATCAAAGAAGGCTTCATCGATCCTCAAAAACCAGTGGTAACGGTTGACGATGAAGAAGTTAATCTGCGTGAGTTCCAAACCTGGGCACGCTTCAAGCGTTTCCAGTTGGTGAACCAATACGCCAATTATTTCAGCTTTATGCAAAGCTTTGGGGATGAGGGCACACAATCCTTGATCGAGAACAATTTGCGCCAGATACAATTTCAGCTCGAGCCCTTCTTTTTGGGCGCCACTGTGATCGATGAGATTGTCGCTGATATTCTCATCCGGCAGGAAGCTGAAAGCAGGGGTATTACCGTCACGGCTGCGGAGGTTGATCAGTATATTGCCGAAAATTTCTTCCTCCACTATCCTGATGGGACTCCCACGCCAATCCCCACCCAGGAACCCATCCCTACTTCAACTCTGACATCTCTGCAAATGACCCTGGTGCCCCAAGAGCCTACCGATGAATCTGAACCTGCTGAGGAAGACACCACTGATGCCGAAGGTACTGAGGCAGAGCAAAGTGAAGCTGAAGGTGCAGAAACCGAGGCTGAGGGCAGTGACGCTGATGAAACCGAAGCGGAGCCCACTGTCACCTTTCCAACCCCCACGGTGCTCAGTGATGAGGCCTACCAGGCCGAACTTCAGGATTATCTCAGCTACATCAATTCCTTCGCTGATGTCACCGAAGAGGATTTGCGCTGGATGATCGAGGCAGATATCTATCAGCAACGGCTGATGGAGGCTATGACTGCCGATATCGAGACCGAAGAAGAGCAAGTTTGGGCGCGCCACATTCTGGTTGCTGAAGAAGAAGAGACCGCTCTAGTATTCGAACGCCTCGATGCAGGGGAAGCCTTCCCTGATCTGGCTATGGAGCTATCGACTGATACAGGGAGCGGCGCGCTTGGCGGGGATTTAGGATGGTTCGGTGCTGGCCAAATGGTTGCTCCTTTCGAGGAAGCGGCTTTCGCTTTAGAGATTGGGGAGATTAGCAACCCAGTGGAATCCAATTTTGGATGGCACATCATTCAAGTTTTGGGCCGTGATGTTCGCCAGATTTCCAACGACCGGGTTCAGCAACTGCAGCAGCAAAGCTTCCAGGATTGGTTAGCGCAGGCACGCGAAAACGCAGACATCGTCATCGATGACACTTGGTCCGAGGACGTTCCGGATACCCCCACAATTCCGCCCCATTTGCTGCTACCCTCAGAATAAACATATCTATCATAAAAAAACGGAGCATGCTGCGCAAAGCGCAGCATGCTCCGTTTTTTTATTTCAATAATTCACGCGCGTTGAATCTCCAACAACTCCCCAATCCCTTTCTCAGCCAGGTCAAGCATATTATCCAGTGAGCTGCGCGGGAAAGGATCGCCCTCGGCAGTGCCTTGAACCTCGATGAACTCACCTGCGGCGTTCATGACCACATTGACATCGACCTCTGCCGCAACATCCTCGGCGTAGCACAGATCGAGTAAAGGCACTCCGGCTACAATGCCGACGCTGATGGCAGCTACGGGAGACAAGAACACGCTTGGGCCCACCTCACCAGCATCTATTAAGGTCTGCAAGGCCATCTTCAAGGCCACATAGCCCCCCGTGATCGCCGCGGTGCGGGTGCCGCCATCGGCCTGGATAACGTCGCAATCCACAATAAAAGTCCGCTCGCCCAATTTCTCCAAATCTACCGCGGCGCGCAAACTTCGGCCGATCAGACGCTTGATCTCCTGGGTGCGTCCCCGCAGACCACGTGTCTCGCGCGCCGTGCGCACATGGGTCGAGCGCGGCAGCAAAGCATACTCGCCGGTCACCCATCCGCCAGGGATACCTTGCCGTTGTTTCCAGCGCGGCGCGCCATCCTCGATGGTGACATTGCACAAAACCTTAGTCTCCCCCATGGCGAATAACACCGAACCCTCAGGATAGGTGACATAATCCGGTGTCAGGGTTACGGTTCTAGTTTGATCAGATTGGCGTCCATCGATGCGCTCAAACATATTACCTCCCATGATATCAACTCACAAAGGAGAAGACCAATAAAAGATGTAGGCAGGTGACATCACCGAAATCTCCCCGCTACACAACCGCGGCGACCTCATCCAACTTCAGCGAGATCACCTGGCTGGCGGTATCGCGCCCCATAGTGACGCCATAGATCACGTCTGCAGCTTGAACAGTATTGCGATTGTGAGTTATGACGATGAATTGAGTGTTTTGAGCCAGCTCACTCAGCAGATCGCGGAAGCGCCCTACATTGGCCTCATCTAGCATGGCATCGACCTCGTCGAGCACACAGAAAGGCGTTGGCGAGACGCGCAGCAGGGAGAAAACCAGCGCTGTAGCCGTCAAACTACGCTCGCCGCCCGAGAGCAGCGACAAACCCTGCGTGCGCCGTCCCGGCAGGCGTGCTTCGATGTCAATACCGGTATCGGTCATATTATCCGGATCTGTCAAGATCAGTTGTGCGGCTCCACCACCAAACAGCCGGGTGAAGATCTCTCGAAATTCCACCGCCACAGCGTCGAACGTGATGCGGAATTCTCGTTCCATCATCACATCGAGCTCTGCGATCACCTGCTTGATATCTTCTTCCGCCTTATTGAGGTCTTCGACCTGTTCGGTCATGAAGGTATGGCGCTCACTGACCTCTTGAAATTCTTTCTGTGCTTCAGGATTGACTGCACCGATACGCCGCAATTGCGCTCGCTGCTGCTTGATGGCGTCGTCAAGCCCTTCTGGCAATTCGACCACCACAGGGAGTTGTTGCACCATATCTCCGAATGGCAGCGGGGTCAGGCCAGACATCTGTGGAGCATACTCGAATGAGACCAGCCCAAAATCAGCCTCGACGCGTTCTCTCAAACGGTCCAGGTCCTCCTGCTGACGAGTGAGTGCCAGTTGCGCCTGAGCGTTGAGACGATCCGCCGCGCTGAGTCGATTACGGGCTTCCGTTTCTGAAATCAACAACTCGTCCTGGCCTGATTCGGCATTGGCCAATTCTTCTTCAGCAGGCTCGATGAGCGCTTGCAGGCTATTGACCTTTTCGATCGTCTGAGCTTCCTGGTCCCGCAGGGCTTCTTTGCCGCTCTCAAGCTCATCAATATCCCTTTGGAAAACGTTTATTCGGGACTGCAAACTATCGAGAGCACCTCTGGCTTCCTGCACCGCGCTGCGCCGCTCACCCTGGCGTACACGGGCATCTTCCAATGCCTTCTCCGCCACGGCAGCCTGAGTGCTCCAATGGCTGACTTCCATCTGGAATTCTTCGAGGGAATATCCACTCAATAAGGATTGCTTTTCCCGGAGGTCCTCTTGAGCCTGTGTGATTTCATCTTCCAGTGCGGACAATCGGTCTGAAATTTGGCTGGCTTCAGTTTCCCCGGCTGTAATCTCGTCCCCCAGGTTAGTCTGACGCTGGCGCTGCCACTCAACCTTGCGCTGGGCTTCTGATTGTTCCAAAGAGACCTCGCGCTGCGTACGATCTAAATCGTCCTTATGGCGTTGAAGAGTCTCCAAGCGGCGCGCCGTCTCGGCCTCTTCAGAATGCATTTCCTCTAGCCTGGCATCAAGCCGATCGATATGATCCTTCACAGAGTCGATCTTCTTCTCAGCAGAGTCGATTTGTGATCCGATCTCCTGTCGTTGGCGAGGGCGGCTTAGCGTACTAGAAGTACCCGTTTGTCTGACTAGTACCGGACCGCTGGCGTAAAAAACCTCGCCACGGGTAGTCACTACCTGTGCGCCTTCGGGTAAGCCTGCTAAAGCTCTCCGTGCTGTCTGGCGGTCTTTTACCACCAAAGATCTACCTAAGAGCAGATCTATGGTAGGACGCAGTTCAGGCGGCGCGCTCACCAGGTCAGATGCAACACCAAAAATTCCATCTTGAGATCGAGATGGGATTGGGGGCGGCGGTTTTAATCCATCGAGGGGCAGGATCACCCCCCGGGTAGACTCTTCCGCAAGGACTTCCAAAGCCTTCTCGACAGAATCACCCTCACTCAATAATACCGCGTCGATATATTCCCCCAAAGCTGCAGCGATGGCTCTTTCGAACTCTTCGGGCACGTGCAAATGGCTGCTCAATGCCCCTTGAACTCGGCCAATTCGACCGGCTTGCGCTGACTTCAACAGTAGTCGCGTGCCCGAATCGTAACCTGAAAGCGCTTCCTCGGCTTGCTCCAATACTTCCAATTGGGCGCGCAAGCGGGCCAACTCAGCATGGAGAGCGCTGCTCTCATCAAGCTTATCTTTCTTATCGCTTTCGACCTCAGCGATTTGCTCGCGTTTGCTCTCTAAATCCGCTACTGTATCCTGGAATTTTCTGGCTGCCCTCTGGAGGGCATCATTGGCTTCTGCCAAACGAGATGCCACTAGCCTCAGTTCACTTTCTGCTTCGGCAACAGCCTGGTCTACAGCCTGCAATTCCTCACGTTGGCGGTCGGCCTGTGCACGGTATTCAGTCAACCGGGCAGCCAAGCGAGTTTGCTGGGTCGAAAGGTCGGCAACTTTTTGTCCCGCGGCTTCAATGGTCCTCTCGGCCTGCAGGCGCTTGGCCTGGTGTTTATCATACTGCTCTTGGGCAGCGGAAACTCGCACCCCAGCTTCATCTAATTCCCCCTGTAGGCGCAGCGTTTCAGCATCGCTTTCGGCTAAACGTTCTCGATAGACTTCGATCTGGTGCTCCAGGCGCGCTAACTCGTCGATCGCGTTTTGTCGTTGAGCAACCAAGGAGCGCACTCGCTCATCCGAGACGGCCAGCTCACGCGTGATAGTCTCTCGTTGGGAATGTAATTGAGATAGCTCTCGATGCCATGACCCCAGACGAGCCCGCACTCCCTGGATATGCTCACGGAAGCTGGTGATCTTTTGGTCAAGACCGGTTTGCTTGTGGCGTGCTTCCAGCAAAGCCTCTTCCTGCAATTTGGCGGTGCGACGAGCCTCGTTGAGGTCTTGTTGAGAACGGTGCCAGTGATAGCCATACCAATCTCGCAATAGCACCTGCAAATCGTCTTTGACCTGATCGTAGCGCATGGCTCGACGTGCCTGGCGTTCCAGACTACGCAAGCGGGGCTTCAGTTCAGAGAGGATATCTTCGACACGTTCCAAATTTCTACGTGTGGTCTTTAACCTGCGCTGAGCTTCTTCCCTGCGGGTCCGGTACAATCCGATCCCGGCAGCCTCCTCGAAGAGACGCCGCCGCTCCTCCGCCCGCAGTGAAAGTGCCGAATCGACCAATCCCTGGCCGATGATGGTGTAGGTGCGCTCTGAAAGGCCAGAGTTCCCCAACAATTCGGTGATATCTTTCAAGCGCACTTTTTGTCCGTTGAGGATATATTCGTTGCCGCTATCCCGGTAGGCACGTCGCCGAATGGAAACTTCAGAAAAATCCACCGGCAGCCATTTGCTGGCATTGTCGAAAATGATCTCCGCCGATGCCATCCCGGCTCGGGCGCGCTGCTCCGACCCTTGGAAGATCATATCGGTAGTCTTCTTACCGCGCAGCAAACTGTAAGATTGCTCGCCCAAGACCCAGCGTATCGCGTCAGCGATATTTGACTTGCCCGATCCGTTCGGGCCAACGATGCAGGTAATCCGTTCGGCCAGCTCAAAGGTCGTCCGCCCCGCAAATGTTTTATATCCTTGAAGTTCAAGCGATTTGAGATGCATGGAGGGTATCGTATACTAGAATTCTAAAATCGTCTATAACTCATTCGTTCAATCCTGACCCAAGCTTTTCAAGGCTTCATGCGCAGCCGATTTGGCGGCACTCTGCTTGCTGTGACCGCTGCCTTTGCCATGGGAAGTGCCGTTTATGAATACCTCTAATTCGAACACCTTGGCGTGGTCGGGACCAGATTCAGAGATGGTGTCATACCGCGGTGCGCCATAGCCTTTTGCCTGAGTCCATTCTTGAAGCTTGCTTTTTGGGTCGTACATGCCTCCAGTGGCATAGATCTGGTGGGCAATCCCATCTAACAACGGCTCGACAAACTTACGCACAGCGGGGATATCGGCGCCCATGTAGATCGCTCCAACCAGGGCCTCGAAGGTGGCGCATAACAGCGCCGGGCGCTCTCGCCCCCCAGATTCAGCCTCTCCGCGTCCCAGGCGCATCGCTTGAGCCAGATTCAGTTCACGAGCAAAATCAGCCAACTGTTCCGTGCGCACCAGAGCTGAACGCATACGCGTCAATTGGCCTTCAGACATTTCTGGAAAACGGTTGTACAACCAGGCACCCACCAAAAAGTCCAGAACAGCGTCCCCTAGAAATTCTAACCGTTCGTTATCTTCCAGGGCATCGGGATGCTCGTTAAGGTAGGAGCGGTGAGTCAAAGCCCGGCTGATTAGCCGGTAATCGGAAAATTCAAGCCCTAACCGTTCTGCCAGTTCACGCGGAGATTCTTCCACAGGGGCTCCCTGAGCATGTTCCATACTCGCCTCCTCAGAACTCAGGGGCCGAGAAACACCCCACCTCAGGGATCGGGTATCTCGCGGTCCATTAGTTCTATGATGTAGGTTTTAGAAGTGCGGTTGTAAAGGAGTATACCCTTAATCACCGCACTTTGTCCGACATACTAATTGGTTCACTTGGAATTGCCGGGATGTTCGGCCCACGGCGTTTCCAAGAGACACTTCTAATTATACTTCTTTACCGCCAAAACAGCGTTATGACCTCCAAATCCAAAAGCATTGCTAATCGCCGCCTCGACTGGGGCTTCACGCGCCTGATTAGGCACATAATCCAAATCGCAATCCGGGTCAGGGGTCTGGTAATTGATCGTTGGAGGGATGACATCTTTGTGTACAGCTTTCACACAGAAGAGAGCCTCCAATGCCCCCGTTGCACCCATCATATGGCCGGTCATCGACTTTGTAGATGAGATAGGGATGTTATATGCCACATCGCCAAATGCCGTCTTGATCGCCCTGGTCTCAGCGGCATCATTCAGGGGCGTAGCAGTTCCATGGGCGTTTATATAGCCCACATCTTCAGGGTTCAGGCCTGCACTATCCAGCGCCATTTGCATGGCTTTCGCCCCGCCAGCGCCGTCTTCAGCTGGGGCAGTGATATGATTGGCATCCGCAGTGCTTCCATAGCCGACCAGCTCGGCGTAAATTTCAGCACCCCGCTTTTTGGCATGGCTTTCCAATTCCAGCACCAGAACTGCTGCCCCCTCGCCCATCACCAATCCATCGCGATCCCTATCGAAGGGCTGCGGCGTTTTGGGGTCATCTTCCCGCCGAGACATCGCTCCAAGGCGATCAAATGCGGCCACGCCAACCCGGGTGATAGCCGTCTCGCTGGCTCCCGCGATGGCCGCGTCGATCATACCGGCTTTTAGCATCATCCAAGCCACGCCGATGCCATCAGCGCCTGAAGCACACGCTGAAGCAACCGAAAACGCTGGCCCCTGGCAGCCGGATTCGATGCCGATCAAGCCTGCACCACCGTTGGGCATCAGCATGGGGATCAAAAATGGGCTTACCTTGCGCGGCCCAGACCTCTCCATCACCAGCACGCCATTTTGAAGCGATTCAATCCCTCCAATTGCTGACGACACGATCACACCAATTCGGCCGGCATTGTCTTCTGTTACTTCCAAGCCAGCATCTTCGATGGCTTCGCGCGCTACAGCAATGGCCATCTGCTCGAACCGATCCTGGCGACGCGCCTCCCTGGCATGCATATAATTCTTGGGGTCAAAACCCTTCACCTCGCAGGCTACTTTGATCAAGTATTCTGATGTGTCAAAGAGAGTGATAGGGCCCAATCCTGATACACCTGCTACGGCATTTTGCCAACTTTCTTTCGCACTAAGTCCCAAAGGACTCATCGCCCCCATTCCTGTCACTACAACGCGCTCGCTCATCATGCCTCCAGTTTTCAGTTTGTAGTATCCAGTATTCAGTGATCAGAATACTGGATACTGGTCACTTTTTACTGGTAGCTCTTCAAACCCGACCCCGTCAGAATTGCCACAATTGGTTCAGGGACTTTGCCCACAATTTGGGATAACGCGTCCCACACAATGGCTGAAGTCGGCTCTACATAAAACCCCTGACGAGCAAGCGCGTCGCGCCCTGGGATGATATTTTCTTCTTTTACGCGGATGAATTTGCCTTTCGATGAGTTAATTAATTCGAGAATTGAATCTAAGCGATGGGGTTGGATGATGCGGACTCCCTCAGCTTGGGTTTGACCCTCGGTGATATGTTCTACTCCCGAGGGACCATACTGGAATTGCGCCCAAAGTGGGGCGCATGCCGCAGCCTGCACTCCCACGAGAACGGGCAATTTGTCAATCATACCCGCTGCTTGCATAGCGGAAAATCCCCGCCCCACACCGAGCAATAAACAACCCTGGCCCGCAGGCATGACAACCGTCCCTGGAGCACTCCCCAATTGATCATACAATTCATAGGCTATTGTTGCAAACCCCGGCAGCCCCTGGGGCAAGTGCGCATGACTGGCATACACAGCACCCTCTTCAGCTGCGTTTTGGACAGCCTCAGCCGCATTCGAACGCAGCCCTGGCACCGAGACCACCTGCGCACCGAACGCTGCGATCTGAGCGCGCTTCGGGCCGGAAGCATACTCCGGGACAAACACACGCGCCCTCACCCCGGCACGGGAAGCATAGGCTGCGAAAGAGGCCCCTGCATTACCAGATGAATCTTCAACCGCTTCAGCAACCCCGCGTGCACGCAAGTAACTGACCAGTATCGCCGTCCCACGATCCTTGAACGAACCGGTAGGGTTGAGATACTCCAATTTGAACGCTACGTCTTGATCGAAAGCCCGCGCCCAGACCAAGGGCGTATTCCCCTCACCCAAACTAACCACCGGAGCATCATTGGGTAGCCCAAAGGTATGCCGGTATCGCCAGATGCCGGGTTGAGAAGCATCAATATTCTGAAAGTCAAAGGGAGGTTGGTCGACAAAATCAAATACTCCACCACAGTTTGTGCAACAGTAGGGAGTTGCTTTTTCGGGGAATGGTTGATTACATTGTGTGCAGTAAATCATTGTTTGAAAATGGCTGCTAGGGTGCCCAGGAACTAAAATTTTCGCCCTTGCCCCCCCATCTCCCCTGCCCCTTTCTCAGCTATTCTCCAGGTTTCGGCGTATACTGCCCCTCGATCCAGGTATCCCCAGCCGATCCGAATTCCTTTTTCCAAATAGGCACAATTTCCTTGAGACGGTCGATGCCATAGCGTGCCGCTTCGAAAACTCCCGAATCTCGGTGGGGGGCAGTGCAGGCGATCAGCACAGTCGGGGTCTCAGGGTAAAGGCGCCCAATCCGCTGAACAATTGCAATGCCCTCCACCGTCGGCCAGCGCTCTCGGATCTCATCTGAAACCTGCTTCATCTTGGCTTCCGCCATGGGGACATAGGCTTCGTATTCCAGGTACTCAGTCTGGGGAGGCAGGCCATCTTTGTTAGTTTCACCACGCACCATGCCGGTGAAGAAACATGCCGCACCCGTCGAGGGCAGCGTAATCTGCTCCAGCAAGGCATTCAGATCGAGTTCACCTTCTGTTATCGAAAATATCGTTGGGAAGTCAGTCATGCTCATCAAATATCACAATCTACGACCCGCTATCTTATCCGCCACTTACATGCGGAAACATGGCTAATTCCGCTCCATCGGGGATGACATCCTTGGCGAAGGCGTATTCTCGATTGATCGAAACCAAGGTCGCTTCGAGCGCTCCGCTAGCGTTCGGATACTGCTCAGCCAGAACAGCTTTCAATCCTTGTACGTCAATGCCCCTAGGCACATCTAAAGATATGCTTTTCTGACCAATATGGTCTCGCATCGTCGCAAAAAACAAGATGGTTATGTTATTCATACGAAATCCTGTAATTGGATACCACTAACGGATACTGGATACTGATTACCGATTCACTACATCGCCGCTCTGCCCGCCGCGCTTCTCGACGACTCGCAAATTCTCAATGCGCATGGTCTTTTCCACGGCTTTGGCCATATCGTAAACTGTCAGCGCAGCAATGGAAACCGCTGTCAGGGCTTCCATTTCAACTCCGGTCTTACCGCTGGTGCGAACCGTGGCAGTGATCTCTACCCCTGGCAGAGAAGCATTGGGTTCGACATCCACCAACACTTGGTTGATCGCCAAAGGGTGGCATAACGGGATCAGATCGGAGGTGCGCTTCGCAGCCATCACGCCCGCGAGCTGCGCCACGCTGAGCACATCACCTTTTTTTAGCTCACCTTGCTGGATCATATCCAACGTCTCGGGCCGCATGATCACTTCACCCTTTGCGACAGCCACACGCTCAGTATCAGGCTTGTGACCTATATCCACCATACGAGCGCGACCAGACTCGTCAATGTGAGAGAGCTTTTTATCCATAAAGCCGATTATAATCTACTCTGCTATCAAAATAATTCGATTCTCTAGGAATTGCCTGGAGCGATCCCCCAGATTTAGGGGTATGTGGGGAGCAACACACCCCACATACCCCTAAATCTGGATAGTCCCACGGCGGTTCCCAGAGAGCCAACATTTCGTTCAGACTTAGATTTTGATAAGAATTTGGCTACCACAAGATCCTGATATGACTGACAAAAATTCATCCTCATCGAGTGGGGCAGCTGTCACAGCATTGATGGGTTTTCTTAGTGCCGCCATGGGAGCATTCTTCATGCTTGCTGGAGCGGATGTGATCCACCTCAACCCAGATGATGTACATGCGCCCCTGTGGGTCATCGCTGCAGCGGGATTGGTGTTCTTTCTGGCAGGGATGATGATCATTTTTCAAGGCATCGCTGGCCCAGGTGCCGAACAAATCATGCTCTACAAGTGGCTGCAATACTTCCTGGTTTTAGGCATCCTGGCGTCCTTCGCGGCCATATTCATTTGGGTAGGTTTAGGCACTGGGGAACGCGAATTCGAGAGTTCTGTGTCCATTGGGCCGCTGGCAATCATCGGCCAGGGGAGCGAATTCATTGGACGCTGTCTCTTTGGAGGATTTGGGTTGCTGATGGGTTTCATTGTGCTCTTCTTTGCCATCAATCAACCCATGCAGATCTTGGGGTTGAAATCGAAAAAAGATCAGGACTTAGATACATCAATGGAAAAAAGCCCTCGAAAATAGGAGAAGATCATGGCTAACATACCCACACTTCAAGATATATATGCCGCTCGATCACATGTTTATCGCTACTTGAAGCCAACTCCCCTACATCATTATGCCACCTTGAGTGAGGCAGTAGGCACGCAAGTTTACATCAAGCACGAAAATCATCAACCTGTTGGCGCGTTCAAAGTTCGCGGAGGCGTGGTGATGGCCAACAGATTGACACCTGAACAACGCCGAGCCGGTTTATTCACTGCCTCCACAGGTAACCATGGGCAAAGCATTGCCTTTGGCGCACGGGCTATCGGCATCAAAGCAACGATTGCTGTACCTGAAGGCGCCAACCCGGGTAAAGTCGCAGCGATGCGAGGTCTGGGAGCAGAAGTGATCTTTCACGGGGTGGACTTCGACTCGGCGCGAGAGTGGATTATGGCTGTCGCTGAGGGAAAAGGTGGGACCTTCGTTGGCCCAACAGATGAACCACTCATCCATGGGGTGGGAACCTACGCGCTTGAAATTTTAGAGGATCTGCCAGATGTGGACGTGATCCTCGTCCCGGTGGGTGCTGGCAGTGGCGCCTGCGGAACCAGCATCGCGGCCAAGAGCATCAATCCCAAAATCGAAGTCATCGGCGTACAGTCAGTTCAGGCTCCAGCCATGCAATTGAGTTGGAAATCGGGTGATCTTGTCACCGCACAGATGGAGACCTTCGCAGAGGGTATTGCTACCCGGGTGCCCTTTGAGAACACCCAGGTTATCATGCGTAAATACTTAGATGATTTCGTCCTTGTCGACGATACTGAAATCGAAGCTGCCATCCGGATGCTGTTGGAACACACCCACAACCTGGCAGAAGGCGCTGGCGCAGCTCCATTGGCAGCTGCGCTGCAAATGAAACAGCGCTTGGCGGGTAAAAAAGTCGTCCTGGTGATGAGCGGGGGGAATCTGTCCTTAGAGAGACTAAAACAGATAGTAACCAAAAAATAAGGGAGAAATATAAATACAGGCGTTCAACTTTTGTCAGAAGTAGAACGCCTAATTCCAGAATTCTATGAGGATTATTTGGGAAATATCTCTACAATGAGCATAGCCAACCCCGGGTAACTCAGGCCAGATTCTATTCCCTGGCGGAGTTCACTCTCTGAGGCATTGGCCTCAACGCATTGCACAAAATCAACCCCACAGGCGCGCGCGATTTCTGGGATGTCCAGCTTGGGAGCGGGATTCCCTAAGGCATCTAGCCCCACCCCAGGGGTTGGTTGAAGGCCTGTCGAAGCTGCCCCGCGGTTATCCAGTAGAACAATCAACATTTCCGACTGGTTGTACGCTGCATTACATATTGCTGGGATCGCAGAATGAAAGAAAGCCGAATCCCCAAAAAATGCTACGATTTTTTCGTCCACACCGGCTTTGTACAGCCCACTTGCCAACGCAACGCTTGATCCGATGGCAAACTTGGCATCTAACTGCTCAGCAACTTTGACCATACAGCCCGGATCGGCAATGATAATCGGCTGTAGATCCTGTTGTTGAGCGACATGCATTACCAGCTCGAGCACTTCTTCATAGGCATATTGGGCACAATGATCGATCTTGGTGGGTCTCTCGGAATTTTCATCCTCAGGCAGATTGGTGGTTTCTGGTTTGAATCCAGGAAGGAACTTATCCAAAGACTGCTGAATATGCCAGCGGAATAATTCGCCTTCCCAGTTCACATCCCCTGATTCCTTGCCAAGTATTTTGCCACCATAACCACATTCATAGGCGGAAGCTTTCAGACAATTCTCTACATAGGGATCGTTCTCCTCCAGTACCAGGATCTGCTCGCAGCCATCCATGAATTGACTCAGGATTTGCTTGGGAATTGGATACAGACAACCCAGCTTGAGGATCCGCAATTCATCCCGGTATCTATCTCCCAGAACATCTAAAACCTTGCTATGGGCAAATCCTGAGGCGAGGATCCCAATGGGACCCGATCCGATGATCTGGTTGTAGCTGGATTGTTCTGCCCAAGACTGGAAAATAGCCAAGCGCTCATGCAAATTTCGATGCATCGCGACTGCATTTCCGGGATAGGGGACAAATCGGAGAGGCTCGCGAGTGAATCCCCGCGGTTCTTGCAAAGACGAGGGCTTCTCAAGTGCGATCTCGGCAACTTGCTGGATAAAACTGCGCGTCACCCGTAGGATCACCGCGGTATTGAAACGCTCGGAGAGATCAAAGGCCTCTCGCATCAGGTCGTATCCTTCTGCAATCGAAGAAGGTTCCAGCATGGGGATTTCAAGCATAGTCGCCAGGTTTCTTGTATCTTGATCGTTCTGTGAACCATAACCCCCAGGATCATCCCCAAGTAATATCACCAATCCACCATGCACGCCGGTCAGGTTGAGGCACATCATAGGATCCAGCATCACGTTCATCCCCACGCTTTTGGTACAAACCAAAGCTCGACGTCCGGCCATTGAAACGCCAATGGCCATCTCGATAGCAACGCGTTCATTGGTCGACCACTCAACATAAAGGTCATGATCGTGGGCAAGTTCAATCAAGACATTCAATACTCCCGATCCGGGGGTTCCTGGATAACCGGCTGCAAAAGATATCCCTGCTGAAATGGCTGCATGGGCAAAAGCTTCATCTCCGTTGAATCGTGTATGCATTTTCACTTCCTCCGAAGAAAGATGATAACACTTTTTCCCACGGCGTTTCCCAGAGACCCGAGAGCTCAACCATAAACCAAGGTTTGTTTTCTGCTATAATCAAATCGTCCTGTCCAGGGTGGTACTAACATTCTGGATGGGGTGGTTGCATAGCTGCTCTCATCAGACCAACGAATGTCGATTTTTGCCTCCCATGAGGAAGGGTATGGAAGATAGATACCAAATCGAGTTTGGTCAAGGGCTTATAGAATATGCGTTGATTATCGTTTTGGTTTCATTGATCGCAATAACAGTTCTAAATGTCCTCGGTGCTGCAATAGGCAATGTGTTTAGCAATATCATCGCGAATCTATAAAGACTAGGTTATGTTGACATTTTAGGGATTCGATCTAGAAATGGCTGTCTTTGGACAGTTTACTGCTCTCTGGGAAATTAACCATGAACATCATCGTATCAGACATCGAAGGCACACTCACAACGGGTTCGAGTTGGCGAGGTTTGCGCAGCTACTTCAAAGATAATTACCGTTCTTTGGATTACGATCTCTTCTTTCTAAAATGGCTACCCATATTCCCTGTCGTTAAAATTGGTCTCATGAGCAGGCGTGAAGTTATGTCAAGATGGCTGCAGGATGAGATTAGGCTGTTGAAGGGAGCCTCATCCGAAGAGATCAACGAAATGGCTTCATGGATCGTTGAGCACGTGATGTGGCCAAAACGTCGGATGGAAGTAATTGATGAAATCGATCATCACCGTCGGAAGGGTGCCCAAATAGCTCTCGTTTCAAGCGCTTATCAACCCATTGTGGCTGAATTTGCAAAGTGCATAGATGCAATTCCTATCGGGTCACCGCTGATTTTCCATGAAAGGAAGCTTGTCGGCGTCGAGTTGCCAATCAATTCTTTTGAGCATAAAAGCAAAACCATTCGGGATCATTTTGGTGGGAAGCAAATTTCTCTAGCTCTTGGCGATACAGCTTCAGATATCCCGATGATGGAGATGGGCATCGAACCTGTGGCAGTATTCCCAGACAAATACCTACGAAAGTATGCCGAATCACGAGGTTGGCGCATTCTTGATGATCATCGCTGATTCTCTGTCCCGATTCATCTGTGAGACAATTCCAGTTGCTTTGACATGTGGTAGTTCTCAGATTTTGGGGGATAGCAGGTGCTTTGCACCCAATGCATTTCTAATTCTGAGGGATTCTCCTTGAACCTTCAGAAATTTCTATCCAACTATATTGCTAATAAAGGCATAAAATATAGTAAAAGATGTTTTATGATATACTGAAATCATGGAACGAATAATCACCGTCGCTAACCAAAAAGGCGGAGTGGGGAAAACCACTACCGTAGTAAATCTGGCTGCTGGGTTAGCACGCTTGGGGAATCGAGTTGCCGTAATCGATCTCGATTCTCAAGGGGCTCTCACGATCACCCTGGGTTTCGATCCCTATACGATCCGTCCATCCACTTACAATCTCCTTCTCGACAAGGATATGGCGTTCAAAGATGCATTACGAGAATCTCGACCGAGCATTCATATTGCACCAGCGAACGCGGAACTGATCGCTGCGGAGTATAAACTCTACAACGAATCTGACCGTACGTCACGTTTGCGCAATGCCCTACAATCACCTCGTGAACCGTATGATTTCATATTGATCGATACCCCCCCAAACCTTGGTCTCATCACTGTAAATGGATTGGTGGCAGCCAACGAGTTGTTGATTCCTGTAGCTGCTAATTATCTATCCATGCGCGGTGTTCGTTCCCTGTTGGACTCTGTCTGGTTGATTCGAGAAAGATTGAACCCCCAATTGAAACTTCTAGGGGTTCTGCCAACGATGGTGCAATCCAAAGCAGTTCATGCCCAATCTGCCATTTATGAAATGCAGACGGTTTTCAAGCAAAAAGTATTCCATTCAATCATCCCGTACGATAATGCTGCTGCGACTGCGCCTGCCATGAGGCAAACTACCATCGAATACGCACCTAACAGTTCTGTTGCAACGGCCTATCTATATCTCGCCAAGGAGGTGAGCAATGTCAAATGACATATCTCATGACCCTCTAGAAGGAAAAGGGGAAGAAATGATCCCAGAAAAGGGTTTACCCTTTGATGATATCGACGAAACCCCACTCGAAGACATTCCTCCCGAAGAGCGCATTCCAGATTTTGAAGAAAATGATGTCGTCTTTGATGACGAACAACCTCTTCTGGAAGAAATCGCCTTCGATGATGAGGAAACTGATCTTTCCGAATCAGACCTTTCCGAAGGCTCTGAAGAAATAGCTTCTGAAGATTTTTCTGGGTTCGAGTTCACAGCTGAAGAGGCTGAAGCTCTTATTGGTGATTTCAGCGAAGCCTTTGGTACAGAAGCTACACCTTGGAGTCTTTCAGAAGAAGAAGCCGATGCCTTGATGGGCGATGTTGGTGAAGCTTTTACACCAAGGGATGCTTTTGGTGAAGGGGATTCTGAAGAAATGGATGTGCACGTGCCAGCAGATGCAGTTCCAATGGTCCAAGAGTTTGACCAACCTCCTGATGATCTCGCAGACCAGGGGATGGGAACCCATCTCGAAGACGCTAGCGTCACCACGGAAGGTGCGCACACCGATGAACACCTTTTCTCTCGAGCGTCTTTTCAGGATCCAGGCCCTCAAGCTCCAGTCGACGCCCAAGCGACCACACAACACCCTGCGCAAAAAGAAACCAAGCCTATGGTTAATCTGCTGGTAACCGATAAAGATATGCAAGCCTTGTGGAGACGGGCTGACGAGGCCCAACAAAATGTCACCAGGCACATTTCGACCCTCTACATTGCTCAACCGATGTTAGACCATATCCAGTCTGCCCGCAACGAGCTTATGGCTGGCAAAAAATTCTATGAGGATGCCGAACGACATATTAATGAGGTCGAGTACAGGGTGGAGCTTATCAAAAAACTTGATAAATGGTCGACGACCTTAATTCCATGGTTGTTCCTCTATATCGCAGTCTGGTTTGTTGGATTAATCGTCGCTATCTTTTTGATCGGGGATGGCATCTTCGCCGGCGACGCTTTGCCCCTGACAATGTTGGCCGGGAGCATGATTTGGGGAGGTATGGGCGGGATCATTGGCGCATTGCTTCCGTTAATCAAACATTTCTCTACAGACCGTGACTTTGCCAGAAGCCATGTGTGGTGGTATATCACCAGCCCATTTGTTGGATCTGTGATGGGGGCAGTCATATACCTTGTAATGAGTTCCGGGCTGATCTCGATCGCAGGAGGTTCATCGATCATCACGTACATCTTAGCCGGACTTGCAGGTTATCAGCACAATGTCTTCACAGATTTGGTCAAACAATTACTCAAGAAGCTTGAACTAAAACCAAAAGAAGAATCCGAAAATAAGAAAACAGAGGAAACTCCACCTCAAGAAGAAATCAAAGGATAAAAAAACTTGGCGCAGCTATTCGAACTGAACTGCGCCAAGTTATTTTTAACACCAGCAAAAACGTCAGCCGCGTTTTCCCCAAATAATGCCTTCGATTACGCGGACGAAGCGCAAAACCAGCGATCGAATACGCGTGTAAACCTGGTAAAGGCTATAGAAGCGGTAAGGCCATACCTTTGGTTTTTCCTCGGGCAGAGGCCCTGTCCATTGGGCTGCCACAGCCCCCCATGTCAAACCCGCGCCAAACCCCACAAAAACAATTTTGTCTCCCGGCTTCACACGTCCATCTTGAATCGCTTCTACCGCGGCCAGGGGAATGGATGCTGTTGATGTGTTGCCATAACGATCTAGATTGACAACAACGCGCTCCATAGGCATTTTCAGTCGCCGTGCGGCAGTTTCGATGATACGCTGATTCGCCTGATGGGGGATGACCCAATTTACATCGTCTAATGCTATCCCTGCCTCTTCAACAGCATCCTCAGTCGCTTGTTTCATAACACGAGTAGCAAAGCGGAAAACTTCCCGGCCATTCATCTGGATAAAATGCAATCCTTCCTGGAGAGTCTGAGTGCTTGTTGGTAATTTGCTTCCACCAGCGGGCACTGAAAGCAAATCGCCGCCCGACCCATCTGAACGCATCACCGCAGACAATATTCCCCCTGGCTCTTCACTGGCTTGAAGGACAAAAGCACCTGCTCCATCACCGAACAAAATACACGTTCCACGATCGTCCCAATTTACCATGCGAGATAGTGTTTCTGCCCCCAGCACCAAGGCTGTATCGATAGACCCCGAAGTGATCGCTTGCGCAGCCATATTCATGGCAAAAATGAATCCCGTACAGGCAGCAGACAGGTCAAAAGCGCCTGCTCTGCTAGCCCCAATCCGATCCTGGATCAATGAAGCTGTCGAGGGGAAAATGTGCTCAGGTGATGATGTGGAAACGATAATGAGTTCGATGTCATTTGGAGTAACCCTGGCCACCTCCATCGCTTGCAAGGCAGCTTCTGATCCGAGGCTGGCAGTGCTCTCTCCCTCCTCAGCAATGTGGCGCTCGTGAATACCCGTTCGACTGACAATCCATTCGTCGCTGGTATCAACCATCTGAGCAATCTCATCATTTGAGAGTATCCGCTCTGGAACACTCACTCCCCACCCTGTAATGTGGGCATTGCGATTCATGATCCTTCTCCATTGAATCGGCTCAAGATAATCGTGGCGTTATGACCGCCAAAACCAAATGAGTTAGACATAACATGATCTACTAGCTTTGGGCGGGCCTGATTGGGAACATAATCTAAATCACACTCTGGATCAGGGGTTTCATAATTGATGGTAGGAGGCAGCATTTCGTCAGTGATCGCCTTGACACAGAAGAGGGCTTCTAACGCCCCAGCAGC
This sequence comes from uncultured Anaerolineales bacterium, assembly GCA_964458115.1. GTDB lineage: Bacteria > Chloroflexota > Anaerolineae > Anaerolineales > UBA11858 > NIOZ-UU35. The sequence continues at coordinate 25,825 of CAYWIC010000052.1, forward strand.
TCCAAGCAAATGCCCGGTCATCGATTTCGTCGAGGAGATTGCCAGTTTTTCAGCATGCTCCCCAAATACTTCCTTAATCGCCGCGGTTTCGCTTTTATCGTTCAAATTCGTGCTGGTCCCATGGGCATTGATATAGCCAATTTCATCACCAGCCATATTCGCGCTATCCAGGGCAGCTCGCATGCATTTGGCGGCTCCAGCCCCATTTTCCGCTGGGGCAGAAATATGATAGGCATCGTTCGTTGAGCCGTAACCAGAGACTTCTGCCAGGATTTGTGTCCCGCGGGCTTGGGCGTGTTCAAGAGATTCTAGCACTAACACCGCAGAACCCTCCCCCATCACAAAGCCATTCCGGTTGGTATCAAAGGGTCGTGACGCTCGCTCCGGCTCATCATTGCGGTCGGATAATGCACCCATCACGATCATCCCCGCCATGGCGATAGGCACAATCGAGGCCTCAGAGCCGCCAGCGAGGATGACATCGGCTTGGCCTCGACGAATGACTTCAGCGGACTCGCCTAGGGCATTCGTTCCCGTAGCACAGGCCGTAACAACCGCGAAATTCGTGGCACGCACCCCTAAATGTATGGCGATCATTCCCCCTGGGGTGTCTGGCAACATGCGCGGGACGAGAAAAGGACTCACTCGAGAGGGGCCCTGTTCAACTAGGGTCTTGATGTTCTCGTAGAGGGTTCCAATCCCTCCAATCCCGGTGCCAATCACAGCTCCAATACGGTCGCGGTTATCGTCATCGATCTCTAATCCCGCATCCGCTACGGCCTGCTGTGCTGCTGCCAATGCATACATCGAAACCATGTCCATTCGCCGCATTTCTCTTCGACCGAACAATGCCTTGGCGTCGAAATCCTTGACCTCTGCCGCGATCGTTGTTTTATACCCGGAAGTGTCGAACTTAGTGATCTGACCCATTCCTGATTTTCCGGCCATAACATTCTGCCAGGTGGATTCGACATCATTTCCCAGTGGGCTGACACAGCCTAAACCCGTAATTACAATACGTTTCCTCATTGAGTGCTCCTTAAAACCTAACTATTTTCAATCCTTGCATACTGACTGGAAAAAGTTTTCCTCGGCTTTCGAACCTGAATTCGATCTCCGTCTCCAGTCTCATTAGAAAACACCATATGCCGACTTTAGATGCGCACAAGAAGAAACCCGCTGCCCAAAAGCAGCGGGTTTGGTCATTTTGAAGTACGCTGGCATTTACGGAGTTGTATATTCTACCTTCAAGTTGGGGAACAGCAGAATATAGTCGGCAATACTATCCGTATCTGTCTCGCTATTGAATTGGAAGCGGAACTGTATCTGACCGCCCAACGAGTTTTGAATTGTGGTAATTGCATCGGCTCCTCCAGTACGAGAAGCGCCAACAAAAACTTCTTGTGAGCTGCAAAAACTCCATAATGCCCCCCCAGGAGTATCTGTATAGTAATCGCTGGGTTCGAGATTGCCATAGTTATATCGGTAAACTCCCATACAGCCCAAATCGACGAAAGGGGTACTGAAGATGTCACGTCCCTCAAAGAGCATGGATACAGCTTCAACTGTTGCATCTAATTGAATTGATTTCAGATCGAAGGTCACGAAACCTTGCCTGCCATAATTGTGTTCTGAATCACCAACATAAACATTGATACTTTGTTCACCTGTGGCAACCAAAGACCCTTGTATTAGGGGTGTCCAAATATCATAGAAATATCCGGCATCAGTTGTGTTTCCAGCTCCAGAAGCAATTCCAAGATCTTCAACCATCACCCTTACCCATAACACACCACTAGAACTGGTGCCAAATCGCCGGCCATCTGGGCTTTCAAGGTACCAGAAACCCGTTTTTTGCCCAGACGTTGCCGGTGCGATCATCGGGACCTTTAGTGTGAATACTTCTCCTGGCGCAACCGTACCTGGGAAATTAACCCGTTTTGGCGCTCCCATCAGATCTCCATGGCTAAAGACAATACTGTATTGCTCTGTCCAGGTGCAGGTGCCAGTATTCTGCAGATCCCAGGTTTTTTCCATGTACTCCCCTTGCTCGACTTCTGTATTGTCTGGAATGGTCTCACTGACCATGCTTGCCAATAAACAAGTGCCTGTTTCGGAATCCGCACCAGTTTCTTGGGTAGGATATTGTGTCGGGAGCGCGAACGTCATGGTAGCAGTCGGTGTTTGGGTTGGCTCTGGGGTTGGAGTTGGTGTTGACGTTGCTGCCTCCGCAATTTTCGTCAATTGCACCGCCACGATGGTTTCAGCCATTGCAGCTGCCGTTCCAGCAATATTGGGGGTTGGTTCAACACTTTCTGCTTTGCAACCAGTTCCCAGAATTGCGAGCAACAAGAATACGGTAACGAGAATCTTTTTTTGAGTCATAGAATACTCTCTTTGTGGTTTTTTTGCCCACATTCCTTAGCGCACAACCGCCATTGTACACCAATTTCTAAAAGAGCAACAGCATGTCTCATTGGGCTCTAAGAAGCCGATTTAAATTCTTTAATCGGCCTAAAAGTCAGGATTCTGCGGAATCTCGATAAATTCATTCTTGATGTGAACCCCGAAACATGTATAATATAATAATATTTTATTACAATTATATTGCAACTGTCGGGAAGTTCCTTGATCAATATTCTCCTTGATTCAAATCTCCGGAAAAGGATCACGCTGCTCAAAGCAGGTGCATCAGTCATCATTTTTATGATTTCGCTTGTCAAAGTGCACCCTCTGTATGCAGCCCCTTTCAAACAAGATGAATCACCTACATCTCCTGCTCCAACTGAGACTGTAACTGTAACTCCAACTCCTTCGTTAACTGCTATCGCTACAAATACTGCATCTCCGTCACCCACTCCTAAACCTTCCAACACGTCTACAGATATGTTGATCTCTACACAAACTCCCACGCCAACAAACTCAGCCACTCAGCTTCCTACTGAAACGACTTCGCCTTTACCATCCATAACTCCTACAATCGCAGCTACCCCATCGTCTACACATACCTTTACAGCCACACCATCCCCCCAGCCAGCGCTTCAACTCCAAAGCTCTTCGTTCAACTCAACCAATATCGCTCCCTTAACGATCCTTATCAGTGAAGTCGCCTGGTCAGGAACAGCGGCCAGTTCCTACGATGAATGGATTGAGCTGTATAATCCCGGGCCAGAAACGATCGACCTTTCGGGCTGGCGTCTGGTTTCCAGCGACAGCTCGCCCGACATTACACTAAACGGCAACATGCCCCCTGGAGGTTTTTTTCTCTTGGAACGCAGCGACGATACTACCGTCTCCGACATAGGCGCGGATGGTATCTACTCTGGCGCCTTGGGAGATGGCGGAGAATCCTTATCCCTGCTTGGTCCCTCGGGAGAGACGGTGGATACCGCTAATTTGACAGCAGGGGCATGGCCCGGTGGGGATAATGATCCCCGATCATCCATGGAAAGATTAGGCGTCGTCCCAGATAGTTCTTCAGCCTGGGGCACATATGATGGCAGTGCTGACATTGGCCACGATGCCAATGGTGATCGGATTCGCGGTAGCCCGAAAGCGGGAAACTCTTTTTGGATCATTAAACCCACAGTAACCGCGACTTTGACACCCACCCCTTCTTCAACGAATACCTTCGCATATTCGGCCACGCCGACTAAAACAGCCACCCATTCCTCGACACCTTCGGCAATACCCTCTCCAACCCCCACGACCCCTCTCACACACTCCGTGGTAATCAATGAGATCGCCTGGGCTGGGACATCCGCTTCGAGCGGTGATGAATGGATTGAACTGTATAACCTTGATAGTCATTCCGTTGACATCAACGGGTGGAGTATCCAAGCATCAGATAGCACCCCTTCAATTTCACTCTCTGGCACCATACCCGCAAATGGGTATTTCCTCCTCAAACGGACAGATGACAATACCATCCAGGATATCAAAGCCGATCAGATCTATACAGGCCCCATGAGCAACAGCGGCGAAAGCCTTACGCTGAAAGATGCAAACGGATTTTATCAAGACTCTGTCAATCTGGATGGCGGGGAATGGCCCGGGGGCTCAAGTGGTAGTGGTAGTCCTCAATATGCAACTTTAGAGAGAATTTCCGCCGCTACGGGTGACAGCGACCAAAATTGGGGGACAAATAATGGGATCTACCGTAATGGAGAAGACGCTCATGGCAATTCCATCAATGGTACTCCCAAGAATGCAAATTCCACAACACGAGCAACATCTCCCACGTCTACAAACACGAGCACTCTCACAATAACGCATACTACAGCTCCTACGACGAGCATGACTCCAACGAACACCCCATCGCCCTCCGCGACAACAACCGCATCGCCGACACTAAGTCCCTCACCGACAAGCTCACCGTCGCAAACTGAGACAGTTACGAGCACATCCACGCTGACTCCATCTGTAACGGCAATCCCCTTCCAAGCAAACCTGATCCTGATCAATGAAGTCGCCTGGGCAGGAACTTCGGCCAGTTCATCCGATGAATGGATCGAACTCTATAACACATCTCCCCATTCCATTGACTTGACTGGCTGTACTCTAAAAGCCGAAGATGGTTCTCCTCACATTGTCTTAGCAGGAACGATCCTGGGTGAGAGCTTTTTCCTATTGGAACGCAGCGATGACATGACCATCAATGACATCGCAGCAGATCAGATCTACACCGGAAACCTCAGCAATGCAGGAGAACTCCTTTGGCTGTATAGCCCTTCAGGGGAAGTGATCGACACAGCCAACGCCGATGGCGGCGAGTGGCCTGCCGGGGACGCCAAGCTACGCGCCTCGATGGAGCGCCATGCAAACGCTTCAGACGGACCAGATGCATGGGGAACGAATTCTGGGGTGATCACAAACGGGCACGACGCACAGGGAAATCCCATCCTGGGGTCGCCCAAGAAACCCAACTCAGTCTTATTCTCAACAGCAACCCCCACCCCTACTCAATCCAGCACGGCGACTGCAACACTAAGCCCCACTCCAACACCCTCACCAACTGCCACCATTTTCTATTACCCACCCCAAACAATCTGGATTAATGAAATCGCATGGAGCGGGACACGAGGCCATTACAACGATGAGTGGATCGAACTACTCAACACGGGATACGATCCGGTAGACCTTTCAGGGTGGGAGCTGATTGCCGCAGATGGTAGGCCCAATATTTCGCTGGAGGGGGTTATCGCCCCACCCTTAAAGGTCTACCGGATCGTATCCCGTGTTGAGTA
>CAYWIC010000053.1:0-30544 GCA_964458115.1 uncultured Anaerolineales bacterium
GAAAATGGCTGGGAATAGGGGGTGGGGGCTACGCCCCCACCCCCTATTCCCAGCCTAATCCGCTTCAAGTGCGTAACACCTATTTAGAGAAATCAGCGAACCAACCCAAAATAGGAGAACGCCATGGATGATAAAGCTAATTCCCAGGACACGCGCAGCACTATCGCTGAGTCTGCATTTCAATCACCAGTGACAGAATTGGATCTCCCTAATTCCGTTCACAATTTGCTTGAGAAAAACGGATATAAAAATGTCGGTGAGGTTGTCTTCCAAATGAAAACCGATGAGCAAGTGATCCTTGCAATTCGGGGAATTGGACCCAAGATCTTAGAACAGATCGTTGTTGCGATCAAACAGTACGAACCTCCACAAAAAAATACTGTGATAGCGGTATCGCCACCTTACAATCCTCCGGTTCCATCGCTTGCAGATTACTATAAACCGCCTCTTGGCAATAATGTCGAACCTGTGGAAGATGAGCCTGATGAAGAGTCTGAAAAATCACCCGTATATAACTCCCCAGTTCCCTCCTTGGCTGATTATTACGACCCTGACGAGGTCATTACGACAGTCAATCCTTTGAAAGCAAGCGCGATCACGGTTATCGAAAAGTCCCCAAAACCCAAGCGAAAGAAAAACAAAAAGAAAACCAAAAAGGTGATTAAAGCTAAGAACGAGAAAAATAAGAAAAAAGAAAAGAAAGGAAAAAAAGGAAAGGCGAAAAAACAAGCACACAAGAGTAAATCAAAAAAGAAAAAAACAAAACCCATTGTGAAGAAAAAGAAATCTGCGAAAAAATCGAAAGGGAAAAAGAAAAAATAGTAGAATCGTATTGAGAAATACCTCGAGTCGATAACTATGGATAATGCTGCCACACCTGAGAAAAAACAGTATAACCTCGGTCATCCCACCTACTACATTAACAGAGAACTTGGAATGCTGGCATTCCAGGAGCGCGTGTTTAAAGAATCTCTCGATCCAAGAAATCCGCTCATTGAAAGTATAAAGTTCCTGGCATTCGTGGGCCTCAATCTGGACGAGTTTTTCATGGTGCGCGTTGGGGGGTTGAAAATGCAGAATGATGCTGGGGTGTTGAAATTATCGATTGATGGCAAAACACCGGCAGAACAGCTCGCCGCAATTCGTAAATCGGCGTACCAATTGATGAAGAATGCCATCGATCACCTCCATAACGAGTTGCTTCCAAGGCTTGCCGATACTGGTGTCCACATCCTCGATTACGATGAACTCAACTCCAAGCAAAAATCGAAAGCTGATGATTATTTCAATGAAATTGTTTTTCCCGTATTAACACCTCTAGCCTTTGATCCTGGACATCCTTTTCCCCATATCTCTAATTTAAGTTTGAATCTGGCCGTTCTGTTGCAGGACAACCAGGGCCAGCAACATTTTGCGCGCATCAAAGTACCTTCATCTTTGCCGCGTTTCGTTCCCATCAAACGCTCTTCAGGAGCCACCCGCAAAGATGGCACCGTGCCCTATAACCATTACTTCGTCTTGCTGGATCAATTAATCGCTCATCATTTACACAATCTGTTCCCCGGCATGGAGATCCTCGAAGTGCATCCTTTCCGGGTGACCAGAAACGCAGATATGGCCATCCAAGAATTGGAAGCGGCCGACCTGCTTGAGGCGATGGAAGAAAGCGTCCGAAAACGACGGTTTGGCGCGGTGGTCAATTTGTCTGTAAACCCCGATATGCCCGATTTCATTCTGGATATTCTCATCGAAAATCTACGCGTAGATCCCAACGATATCTACAAACTCGACGGGCCTCTAGGTCTGAGCAGCTTGATGGAACTCCAGAACGTCGACCGCTTCGATTTGAAATACAAACCTTTCACTTACAATATTCCCTCTCCACTGCGACTCGAAGACAGTGATGGCACAATTTTTGCAGCCATCCGGCAGGGGGATATCCTGCTCCATCACCCCTATGACTCATTTGATCCCGTGGTTAACTTCTTACAAAGCGCAGCGCGTGATCCCAATGTTCTGGCTATCAAACTGACCCTATACCGGGTAGGACGCAATTCACCCGTTGTGAACGCACTCTTGCGAGCGCGCCGGGATTATGGCAAACAGGTAGCCGTTTTGGTAGAACTAAAAGCTCGCTTTGATGAAGAAAGCAACATCGAATGGGCCAAAATGCTTGAACGAGAGGGGGTTCACGTCACGTATGGTCTCTTGGGATTGAAAACACATTCCAAGATCATCCTGGTCGTCCGGAAAGAGAATGACCATATCCGTCGCTATATCCATCTGGGAACTGGCAATTACCATCATGTGACTGCCAAGCTCTACGAAGACATGGGCATGTTCACCTGCGATGAGGAGATCGGCGCGGACGCTACCGATTTGTTTAACTACCTGACGGGGTACTCTTCTCAAAGAGCCTTCCGGAAACTTCTGGTTGCCCCAATTAACTTGCGCAAACGTTTGGAAGAGCTCATCGAGCGCGAAATCAAACACCAGTTGGAAGGTAGAGAAGGTCGCATCGTCTTTAAGATGAACGCCCTAGTTGATAAGCCTCTGATCAAGATGCTCTACAAAGCATCCCAAGCGGGGGTCAAAATTGATCTTATTTGCCGGAGCATGTGCAGCCTACGTCCCGGCATCGAGGGGTTAAGCGAGAATATCCGCGTGATCAGCTTATTGGGGAGATTTCTCGAACACAGCCGCATCTATTATTTCCAAAATGCAGGCGAGGAAGAGATCTATATGGGCAGCGCCGATCTGATGCCGCGCAATTTAAATAATCGAGTAGAAGTCATATTCCCCGTAAGCGATCCTGCTCTTGTTCGACGCATCCATGACACAATTCTAAAAACCTATATTTCCGACAGTGTTAAAGCTCATTTGATGGATGCGGATGGGGTATTTACCAGACTTGAACCCGATGGGGATGAAAAGGCGCTCGCACCTCAAGAGTGGTTCATTCGACGAGCGCAACGAGAAATGGAGAGCTAGATCATTCTACAAAAAAAGGTTGTGGCTTTGCCACAACCTTTTTTTGTAGAATTCCAAATTGGTACTTTGGAAAGCGGAATTAGGGGTAATATTCAGGCACAAAAGTTTGATCGGTAAGTGGGGGTCGAACATACCCAGCTTCCTCATGCAGTGGAGGCAATTCGATGGGGGCTAATGTCAGGTCCTCATAGGGCAATAAACTAAGTAAGTGACGGACACAATTCAACCGGGCATGGCGTTTAATATCTGCATTGACCACATACCAGGGGGCCTGCTTGATATCCGTGGCCGCGAACATGCGATCTTTGGCAATTGAATATTCAATCCACCTGCGGCGAGATTCGAGATCCATGGGACTGAGCTTCCAGCGCTTCACCGGGTCTGTATTGCGAGCTTTGAATCGTCGTTCTTGCTCTTCGTCGCTGACCGAGAACCAGTATTTGATCAAGATGATCCCAGAACGCACTAGCATGCGCTCGAACTCAGGACACGAGCGCAAAAACTCCCGGTATTCCTTTTCGGTGCAGAAGCCCATCACAGGTTCTACCAAAGCCTTGTTGTACCAACTGCGATCAAACATAACCATTTCGCCGGCAGCAGGGAGTTCTGCCACATAGCGCTGAAACCACCATTGGGTTTTCTCGCGTTCCGTGGCCGTACCCAAGGCGATAACTTTAACGATACGAGGGTTCAACCGTTGGGTAATTCTCTTGATCACGCCCCCTTTGCCTGCTGCATCCCTGCCCTCGAAAAGTACAACCACCCGCAGGCCTTTCTGCTTGATCCATTCTTGAAGCTTTACCAGTTCAACCTGAAGACGCGCCAGTTCGTCATAATATTTCTTCTTTGATATTTTCTCCCGGCTTTTGCCAGGTATGATGGCCTGAGCCGCCACATTCCCGTTTCCTTTATCATCCAAGGTCATCACAGCCTCCTTCGAATCACTTCGTCAATGAATCCACCCTTATATAATAATGATAATTTGCAAAAGATTCAAGCGCAATTTTATATTCAAAGGAGAAAACGCCCCTTTTTGACCAATGAGCCTCTGACTATTGCAAAGCTGGTTCTAGTTTTTGAGATTTCTTATGGTCCTATGGGGCGCCAATCAGCATCAAAATCGGTCGCCCTATCGATGGTCAATTGGGTCAGATCGTTGCCATTCGAGCGCATAAAATGAATATGATGCAGTTCCCCCTCTGGCCAACTCTCGAAGACCAGCCAGTTGCCGTCAGGTGAATAATTGGCTTCTCGCATCGGGATCCCCCCAGGATACGGGTAAACCTTGAATTCTTCAATCCCACCATCGGGGTAACCTGCGGCGATCAAAATAGGAACGCCACCCTGTTCCCTCTGCGTGTAAAGGATCACATCCCCATCGGGAGACCAGATTGGATAGGTATTCCACAAACTGCGACTCGCGGTAAACCTGGTTTGTTCAGTTCCATCTGCATTCATAGTCCAAATTTGGTAAGGACCATTACGAGTAGTTACGAACAATATCTTTGATCCGTCAGCGTTCCATTCTGGTTGATAATCCTTGTTATTTACCAGCGAAAGACTATGTACTTCCCTACTCTCTACATCCATAATGTGAACTTGGGGCCGGAACCCATTCCGCATCGAAGTGAAAGCGATCTCCGTTCCATCAGGAGACCAGGCCGGATCAAAATCCCCTCGTCCAGAGGTGGGCAATGGCTCCAACCCACTCCCATCAGCATTGATGATGTATAAGCTGGCGGTATCGTAGAGTTCCTCATTCTCCTCACATGGAGAGATGAAGACAAGGCGAGAGCCATCAGGCGACCAATCCGGCTGGCAGGCTCCCAACTCAACATCTGTCAATTGGCGCAAACCAGACCCATCGATGTTAATAACGAAAATTTGAGGGTACTCGGTCCGATAGGAGGCAAACGCGATCTGGCCAAAACCGCCACCCATAGGGGTAGCAGTCGGAGGCAGAATAACAGTCGGAGAAAGAGTAACTGTTGCTGTGACAGTAGAAGTGTGAGTGTTCGTCTGGGTAGGTTTAGGTGTATTCGTGAAAGTTGCAGTAAGTGTCAGCGTCGAGGTTTGAGTTGGCGCGCTTGTCGGTGTTGGCGTGCTCTCAGGGGGTGATGTGCTCGTAGAAGTAGGGGGACTCGTCTTGCTGGCAGTAGGCGTAGGTGGCAACGGGGTAGCCGTATCGGTATCGGTGAAAGTGGCCGTAGGTTCCTTGGTTGGTTCTGACGTCGCTGTAGGCACTGGTGAAGCAGTTGGAGTTTCAGATTCTTTTAAGGCAACTTCCACCGGTATCGCTTCCCAAATCTGCTGCGGCAGGGCTGGGTTGAGGTAATAAGCAATCCCCCCCCCGACAACGATGGCAAAGAGAATCACCAATAAAACGACGGTACAACCTTGTCGCCTCTTTTTGCGCGGCTTCGGCATGGGCGGAGGCTCCTCCCCATCCATTGTCGAACTGATGGGGAGAGGTCCTGGAGAAGGAAGCTCAGAGGATATTCTATCTTCTTGAACCGAACCCTCGGGTTGACCGTCCCAAACCTTGGCATCAGATGTCAATGGATCGAGAATCCCGCCCTCAACCATGCGGCGCCTGGAGGTCGAGCTCGAACCTAAGAGAGCCTTTTTGAATTCTTCTGCGGTTTGGTAGCGGTCATCGGGATGAACCGCCAGTGCTTTTTCGATGACTTTCGAGAGGCGGCGGGTGATATCCGGGTTGCGTGTTCGCAACGAAGTTAGCGAGGCCTGCTCCATCGTTCGAGCCAGGCTATCTTCTGGGACGACCCCTGCCATACCGGCATATAAGGTTGCCGCTAATGAATAGATATCCGAACGGTGATCCGTGCGCGCGCCGCCATATTGCTCGGGTGGCGAATATCCCGGAGTCATAGCCCTTGCTCCGGTGACGGTTCGTTGTCCTCGGAAAGCAACTTTTGCCAAGCCAAAATCGACCAGGAAGACTTTGCCCTCGGGGGTGATCTTTACGTTTCCAGGCTTAATATCGCGATGCAAAATAGGCGGATTCTGGGTGTGCATATAAGAGAGCGCCTCGCACATCGCCACACCGATAATCAACGCCTCTGCCTCGGTGATCACACCAATGCGATCCATGCGCTCACGCAGATCTTCCCCCTCAATATAATCCATTACTAAATATTGTCCCTGGGCCTCGAAGACAAAGTGATCAGATACCCGCGGCAGATTGGGGTGCCGCAAGCCCGCCAAAATAGTGGCTTCACGCCGAAATTGGCGCGCATACTCGTCCGTTGTAAATAAGTTTTCTTTTACAGCAACCTCGACCCCCAGATTATCATCCACCGCGCGGTAAATCGATCCCATGCCTCCCTGACCAAGAATCTCTAAGATACGATATCGATTATGTAATAATGTACCGCGCTCGAGTGTCATAAGGATCGTCTGTTCCCACAGGGATTGGCCGCACCTAAAATTTTACTATCAGACATCTAATCAACAACATACATCTTTGTCAGTTCACGACACGTTTGAATGATACAACAAACCTCTGACAAGTGCAATAAACATCTCTCGCAGGAGGTTGCGTAATTTTGAAAGGGTCATCCATCTTAAATTGTCTGTTCCTTCAGAGAATACCAAAAAAGAAGTGTTAGGGATGTATAGCCCCCCTAACACTTCTTTTCGTAGAACTCGTATATTTGCTGATATCGAACTAAATATCTAGGTTGCGAACCTCACGGGCGTGCGTTTGGATAAAGCGCCGTCTGGGAGGTACTGCAGAGCCCATTAGCATATCGAAAGTACGGTCTGCTTCCGTAGCGTCCTCGATCGAAACTTGCAACAATGTTCGTTCTTCAGGGTCCATGGTGGTTTCCCACAACTGCTGGGGGTTCATCTCACCCAGACCCTTGTAACGAGATAGAGTCGCCCTGTCATCGCTTACGCCCATCTCCTTCAGAACTGCGTCTTTTTCATCCTCAGTATAGGCATACTGAGATTTTCGCTTGTATTTGATGAGATAGAGCGGCGGTTGGGCGATATACAGGTGCCCTGCCTCGATTAAAGGCTGCATATATCGGAAGAAGAAAGTCAACAATAGCGTACGGATGTGCGAGCCGTCTACATCTGCGTCTGTCATGATGATGATGCGGCCGTAGCGCAACCCTTCGAGATCAAAACCTTCACCAATACCTGTACCAAGTGCTGAAATCAGCGCTTTGACTTCATTATTGTTGAGGATCTTATTCAAGCGGGCGCGCTCTGTATTGAGAATCTTCCCGCGCAGGGGCAAGATAGCCTGGAAGTGCCGGTCCCGTCCTTGTTTCGCGGATCCACCAGCCGAATCACCCTCGACGATATACAATTCTGTCTTCTCAGGGTTACGTTCGGAGCAATCTGCCAGTTTGCCGGGGAGTGTCAGGCTCTCCAAAGCCGATTTACGAATGACCAGATCGCGGGCTTTCCTAGCAGCCTTACGGGCGCGAGCAGATGTCAGACATTTTTCGACAATCGTTTTTCCAGCACGCGAATCCTGCTCCAAAAACATGCCAAAGGCATCGTTGACCACCTGTTGGGCGATGGTTTGCACCTCAGGATTCATCAACTTAACTTTGGTCTGGCTCTCGAACTGAGGGTCGGGGTGCTTGATACTGACAATGGCTGTCAGCCCTTCACGCGTATCATCACCTCGGAAATTAGAATCTTCGTCCTTGAGTAATTTCTGTTTCTTCGCGTAATCGTTGATCGTACGAGTGATGGCTGAACGCAAACCGGTCAGATGTGTACCGCCATCGATAGTATTTATGGTGTTGGCGAAGGCATAGATTGATTCAGCGTAGGCATCGGTGTACTGAAAAGCAACATCAATGGTGATATCGTCAACTTCCTTCTCAACGTGCACCACTGGATGCAGGGTCTTGCGATTTCGATTCAGATACCTCACAAACGAGGAGATGCCGCCCTCAAAGTAGAAGGTCATCTCCCGGTCTGTACGCTCGTCGTTCAAATGGATATTGACACCTCTAGTGACAAATGCCATTTCCCTGAAGCGCTGCATCAGGGTAGAAAATTTGTAACCCAGATCTCCCACGAAGATGGTGTCATCAAACTTGAAGGTTTGACGAGTGCCGGTCTCATTCTTTGGCGCTTTCCCAATCACTTCAAGATCTTTCACAGGTTTACCACGTTCGTAGCGTTGATGATATCGTTTTCCATCACGCTTGACTTCGACTTCAAACCACTCTGAAAGGGCGTTCACGGCTGAAAGACCCACACCATGCAAGCCGCCAGATACTTTGTAGCTGCCTTCACCAAATTTGCCACCAGCATGGAGCACGGTCATCACCAATTCCAGGGCAGATTTTCCTCTTTCCGGATGGATATCCACGGGGATGCCGCGACCATTATCTGTAACTGTCACACTACTATCTGAGTGAATGATCACTTCGATCGAATTGCAATATCCGGCTAGAGCCTCATCAATTGAGTTATCGACCACCTCATAAACCATATGATGCAAGGCGCGGATATCAGTACCCCCAACATACATACCAGGCCGTCGGCGTACAGCTTCCAGACCTTCTAAAACTTGAATATCTTTTGCCTCGTAGGACAGGTTATTTTTTTCTGCCACGAAAGCCTCCAATCTACCTTATGAAATTTTTTTCTCGAGAACGCTTTCCAGCCACTGATCCGCCTGCTGGTAATAAATAAAACTGGCTGATAACAAGCCCGTAGCTACAAAGGCGTGCCCGAACACACCAATCAGGGTCAGCCAAGAGTCCTCTGGAGGAATTCTCCATAGCATATCGAGGCCCTGGCTGAGAAGCATGATTGAGACGAAAAAAGTCGCTGTAGTAGGCAATGTCATCCGGGTGATCCGTAAACTCTTTTTAATAGAAGTCCAGGTTGCATCCTGGTTAACAAAGATGCCATGAGGAGAGAACAACAACGGAAACGCGACCCAAAGTAGCAAACTGCCAAACACTAATACCGCGACTGGTCCCACTGGGAGACCAATCAGGGCGAAAAGCGAAATCCCACAACTCACAGGGATGCTGATACCTACCAACAAGCCCAGCCACACAAATGCCAGCAAAACCACCTGCCCGCCTGTGCGTGGCCATTCGAGTAGAGCGTTCAAGGGTCGCACTTCATCATGAAGTGCTGCTCTGCTAACCATCGCGAAATAAAGTGTCCCGATCAATAGACCCAAGAATGTGAATAAACCCGCTAGAAGAAGCGCAATGCCTAAAGACGTTACCTCAACCAGCAGCGGCTCCCCTCCAGGGACCTTCAATGGCAGGTTCGAGACAATCAGGCTTGGGATACCCACTGGATAGGAACGCAATGTGATCAGCAAATTGAAGCGCTCGGCCATTAGGGTCCACAACGATTCAGCTGCCGCCATCATCTCGGCGACATCAGGCATATCCTCGATGGGTTGGAACACTGACGCCATCCAAGCTTCGATCAGCGATTTCACTCGTAAGTGGGGCGCAAACCAGATCATCAAGTCCAGCCCTACTGGGAAAAGGATCAGAGCAATATGCCTTGTAATGACGTCAAACCCAGCCATCAAAGTGGCCAAGATGCGAGGTGGCTCTGGTGTGGATTGCAAATTTTTCGTCTCCATCAAAAGAACAATTGTACCATGAATAGCCCTTATTTTATTACCGGGAATGCAGGGTTTGCAGAGTATGGAGCTCCGGGCACACCCCAACATTTAGGAGATTCTACAGCGATTCCAGGTGAGTCGACTTGATGCCACATGCTATAATTTCCCCCATGCATACACCAGCCGGAAAAGAATGTAGCTATTTCTACGGCGATTACTATCGCGGCAGAGAACGCGAAGAATGTCGCCTGCTCGCAAATTCCAACCCGCCTCAAGAATGGCAACCCAAATTGTGCTTCAAGTGCCCTGTCCCGGGCATTGAACAAGCCAACGCGTGCGAGCACATGCAACTCAATGGGCGCGTCCAACGCCTCTTCTTCGTTCTGCCCCCCGAAGTTAAAGTTACTTCCTATTGCACAAAATCAGAACAAGATGTCTCAGAGCCGCATGTCGGCTGCGGACAATGCCACACCCTGCCACCCATTTTCACCGGAGAAATCCTTGACCCTGACAATACTGATTGACCTCGATGACACTCTGTTGGGCAACAGCATGAGTACGTTCATACCCGCGTACCTTAGCGCCCTGGGGGAAAAGCTCTCTCAACACTCACCCCCAGAGAAGATCGCTCGATCTTTGATGGTCGCCACAGGGCAAATGTTCTCCAACACATGTCCTTCACAGACACTCGAAGAGGCCTTCGATCCGCACTTCTACCCAGTTTTGGAAGTAGAGAAGTCTCAACTTCAAGGGGAACTCGATACCTTTTACGAAGAGGTATTCCCCACACTAAAATCTCTTACCCAACATCTGCCCGAGGCGGTTAAGTTCATCGAAGATGCCTTCGAGCGCGGGTATCGAATTTCCATTGCCACCAACCCCCTCTTCCCGCGTACGGCTATCCTGCAGCGACTCCATTGGGCTGGGTTATCCCCCGAAAAATATCCCTTTGACTTGATCCCATCATTTGAGGATTTCCATTTCGCCAAACCCAATCCTGCCTATTTTGCGGAATTCTTAAGCAGGCTGGGTTGGCCCGAGGGACCGGTACTGATGATCGGTAATGATCCCGATCATGACGTAGGCGGCGCTCAAGGAATGGGAGTACCCGTTTTCTGGATTTCAGAGGGACCCGAGGAACTTTCTAAGGGAGCCCTACCCCCTAACAAATCTGGTTCCATTGCCGATGTTCTCCCCTGGATTGACACACTCCCAAAGGAAGCATTGAAGCCAGGTTTCTCTTCCATTAGCGCAATGACTGCCACCTTGCGTGGTTGCGCGGCTGCATTACGCAGCATGGCCAATGCATTCCCCACCCATCTCTGGAACGAATGCCCTGAACCCGAGGAGTGGTGCCTGACGGCCGTATTTTGCCATCTGCGCGACGTCGAATGCGAGGTCAATCTTCCTCGGTTAGGTGCGATTTCTACCGAGCAGAATCCCTTTATCATCGGCATCGATACCGATGCCTGGGCTGATGAGCGGGAGTACAAAGACCAGAACGGACCTGCTGCCCTGGAAGACTTCATCAACGCTCGCATCAAAACCCTGGAGTTACTCGATCAACTCAGTGAAAAGGATTGGCAGAGACCAGCCCAGCATGCTATCTTTGGTCCCACGGATTTGAAAGAAATTGTCGGGATCATTGCCGGCCACGATCGTCTGCACACGCGACAGGTATTCGAAACGATTGAGACAATTCGAAAGAACGTGGAACGTGAAGCGGGGCGCGCGGACCGCTAAGTCACCTAGATCCCTTTTTCTAAACTACCCCATACCAATTCCCTGAATCCTCATGCCAGCAGAAAAGTTCCCCTTCCAGGATAAAGTTGCCCTAATTACCGGTTCCGGGCGCGGCATTGGACGGGCGATCGCCCTGCACTTCGCACAACGAGGAGCCGACGTGGTGATCAACTTTTTCCGCAATAGAAAACCTGCCGAAGAAACTGCCGCGCAGGTCCAAGCGCTGGGCAGGCGTGCTTTGGTGGTTAAAGCCAACCTCGGCAACCTCGAAGACCTTGACCGTCTCTTCGATGAGACCAAAAACGCATTCGGTGGTCTGGATATCTTTGTGCACAATGCAGCCTCGGGCTTCAACCGTCCTGCCATGGAACAGCGTCCCAAAGGTTGGGATTGGTCGATGAACATTAATGCCCGTCCGCTGCTCTTTGGTGCTCAGCGCGCTGCCGCGCTGATGGCAGCCAGGGGCGGTGGATATATTGTTTCCATCACCAGCCCCGGCTCTCAGCGCGTGCTACCTGACTATATCAGCGTGGGGGCCAGCAAAGCTGCCTTGGAAGCCATGACCCGTTATCTGGCTTTTTTACTTGCTGATGCCATTATCGTCGTCAAGGCTGGCTCACCGGGCATCGTACTGAGTGAGGCCGTGGTGCAATTGGACATCATCAAAGAAGACGCCGATTTGATCAAACGCGCCCAGACCCTAACTCCCGCCGGGCGCCTAGTTACTCCCGAAGATGTAGCCGAAGTGGTGGCTTTCCTTTGCTCCCCTGCAGCCGTGATGATCCGCGGCCAGGTGATCCTGGTCGATGGAGGCTATACCTTACCAGTTCCCGGAGTGGCTGAATAATCCGTGTAATTTTTTACCACATCAAGAAGAGCTTGCGGCGCTTTGCGCTCGCAAGCTCTTCTTGATGTCACTCCCCTACCAATATCGCCCTCGCAGGAGCTCCATCGCTGCCGGCGATCTTCAATGGCAGACAATAGAGAGTATACGCCCCTGGCTCGACGTCCGAGAGATCGAGACCTTCCAGGGCAATGACCTCTGCGCCCAGTAGGATGCGATGCGTAGGAATACCATCCCGGAACGGGGCTACTGATAGATAATCAACCCCCACTAGCTTGACCCCGCGCGCTACCAACCATTCGGCCGCTGCTGCATCCAACGCCAGGAAATCTTCCTGAAATGTGTTATTCCCTGCTGCCCACCACGCGGAGTTGCGCGTCTTGAGCAGCAGGCGATTGGTTCCCTCAGGGATGTCAGCAGCTCGCAAGTCGGCCACTGTGATGTCAACAACAGCATTAGGTAGATTTACCACCAAAGCGGGCCCAGTAAGCACATTTAGTGGCAGGGCTTCCACTGTGTCCGAATCACCACCCATGAAGTGAAAGGGAGCATCCACATGCGTGCCAGAGTGCACTCCCAGAGACATTTGGGTGACATTGGCATCAGCGCCCTCTTCCATCTTGCTGGTACGCTCCAAGGTAATTCCAGAGTCGCCCGGCCAGGTGGGCAGGTCAGGACTGATTGTTAGGGAGATGTCATATATTTTCATGGGATCCCCTATGATGATTCGCTGCCGAAAGTTCGGCGTTCTAACGTGAAACGTTCCAACACATCTTGATTGATGCTTACACCCAAACCCGGTAAATCGGGCACATCTATGGTGCTATCTGCATTGAGGGTGAAAGATTCATTGGTGATGTCTTGATGATAATATCGCTCCGTCGCAGAAATATCGCCTGGCAATCTAAAATTGGGCAGCGTGGCCAATGCCAGGTTGGCAGCGCGCCCCACGCCCGTCTCTAGCATCCCGCCGCACCAAACCGGCACATCTTGCTTCAAACACAGATCATGGATAGCGACACCCTGGCTGATCCCACCAACTCGGCCGGGTTTAATATTCACCACACGGCAAGCCTCCATTTCTAATGCCTGCCGAGCATGCCTAGACGCCGTGATGCTTTCATCCAGGCACAGCGGTGTGTGCATTTTCTTTTGCAGCTTGGCATGGTCCCACAGATCATCTTCCGCCAAAGGCTGCTCGATGAGCAATAGATCATAATCATCTAAAGGCAGCAGCGCGTCTGCCAAATCCAAAGTATAGGCCGAATTTGCATCGACCTGCAAGCGCAGTTCAGGGAAATGCTCTCGTACCGCCTCCACCTCGCTGATATCGCGTCCGGGCTTGATCTTGAGCTTGACCCTTCGGTACCCCTTTGATAGATATGCTTCAACGGTTTGCAGAAGGGCCTGAGCTGATCTTTGCAATCCTACGGAGACACCCACTTCAACCCGGGAGCGCTCCCCCCCAAGGAGTTTACGCAAAGGACTCCCTTGGGTCTGACCCTGCAAATCCCAAAGTGCCATCTCGACCCCGGCCTTGGCCATCTGGTGGCCGCGCACGTGATCGACGAGACCCTGAAATTCCATTGCGTCCTGGATATCCTCTCCCAAGATCGCTGGGATGATGAAATCGGGCAGAATGTGCCAAGCCGTCCCGCAGGTTTCCCAGGCATAGCCCGGATCACGGTCAGCCACGCACTCGCCCCAGCCCGTCAACCCTTCGGCGTAGATATGTATGAGAATGCAATCCCGCGTATCGATGCTACCGAAAGAGGTTTCAAACGGTGCCACAAGTGGCATGCGCAGGTGGTATAGGGTTATTCTATCAATTTTCACTTGACAACTCCTCTGTACTATTCTATCATTTGTCTTGTACAAGAAAGGTGATACACATGGCGATTACAATCTTACCAACGAGCGAAGTCAGAGACAAAATCGCTTCTGTTCTAAGGCAATTGAAGAAAACAGGGGAACCGATTTTCATCACTCGTTACAGTAAAGCCGAAGCTGTCCTCATGCCAATCTCGTATTACAACGCTATGATGAGCCTCATGGAAGATCGTGAGGATGAACTCGATTCAATTTTAGGACTACGAATTGCAGAAGCTCGAGCAGATTACGCGAGCGGCGAGGGACGTGATTTTAATGAATTCGTTCGCGACGTTGAGGATTGATTCTTGTACAGAATATTCACGGCGAATCGCCGGGTCGAAAAAGAAATCTCTAAATTAGACTCCACCATCAAAACCCGAATCGTTCGATCAATCCAAGAGCTGGCAAAGCAACCGCGTCCATCCAGATCAAGAAAACTTACAGGAAATATGCAAGGGAGTTGGAGAATTCGAGCAGGACAATATCGCATCATTTATGATATTGATGATAAGGAGCAAACAGTAGTAATATTAGCAGTTCTCCATAGAAGAGAAGCTTATAGGTAGAACCATCTTAGAAATGAACCTCTCCATGGCTGAGCACGTAGAAGCTACGTGGTTGGGGTCCACGCTGGAAGATGAAATCTGTAACCAGGTAACCATTGGCAAACAACCCACTGAATATCTCTCGGGTTTGTAAACGCCATTCCAGTGCCAGGTCAGGTGAGAGTAGCTTAAGAGCCTGGATATCGGAGGGGATTTCGACGAGCAGCATTGCAGGTTGGGAGTCAGGATGCGGGGGTGAATACGCCGAGGGCTTAATTTCACCATTTTGCCCCACACCTGCCGGATTGATGACCAGCGCCCCAGCGCTTGTAAAATGATCCTTATCCAATCGAGGACGCTGCTGCGCGACCAGCCGCTTTTCAACCCTGGGGGTATTCAACCACCAATCCACCTTGAAGCGATCAGAAGGGTAACCAACATTCAAGCCATCGCGCATCTCACCATAATATTCAGGGATATAGGTATTACAGACCGCGCCCAGTTTAGTGATATTGAGATTGGCGTTGCGGCTTTGCAAAGGGTCATAGGTCCAATTGATATGGTCGATACCCTGGGAACGCACCATTTGCCATTGGGCGCGCTTGAGCGTAAACCCTAAGCCCCGGTCGCGGTAATCCGGGTGGATGCCAGCCATGTGAGAGGAATGCTTCAATCGCGGCCCGGAGGGTGTCACATCAATCCCTGGAAATCCGAAAACAAATCCAATCAGTTGATCATCTTCAAAAGCGCCAAGGATCACACCGCCATTATTTGTGACTGCCCTCAGCATATGTACAGGTACGATTTCTGTTTCATCGCCGGGCCATACCAGCCGCTCCAATGCTTCCACTGCAGCCATCTCTTCGGGAGCTTCTAAAAGGCGGATTTCAATTTCAGACATATTAATTTCGCCGCCGAAATACAGAACGCAATAATTGGTTTCGCCAATCCCGGCCTTCTAAATAGGCTAAGCGGTGAGAAAACCGAGCGGGCATCAAATTGAAAACCCGAGGTATGGTATCCAACGGGCAAGTCCGATTTGTGGCCAAATAATCGATCCAATATACCGAGACGGGTGACGCGGGCAGCAGGTACTCTAGAAAGACAGTCAGGGCGCGTAGGTAAGGAGGGGATATCGACAGAAGAGTTCGCTTGAGCCCCATCTTGGCCATCATCGTATCAACCACCTGGCGCAAGGTTAAATGTTCTGGACCCCCTAACTCATACACCTGGCTGCGAGTGTTTTCATCTTCCAAAGACCAGGCCAGGCAGGTGACAAGGTCTTCTACCCAAAGCGGTTGAATTACAGTATCTCCTTCTCCAGGAACGAAGAATACAAATGGGACCAACGCCATCAATTGCGCCAGAGCAATCGAAAAGCCATCGTTGGGGCCAAAGACGATCGCAGTGCGCATGATTGTATAGTCGATCCCGCTGCGGCGGATATGCTCTTCAGCAATGGCTTTGGCCTTGAAGATCGGATACGCTGACGCCCGATCCGCTCCCAGATGGCTGAGATAGAAAAAACGTTCCACACCGGCATCGAGTGCTGCGCTGAGAACGGTCTGTGTGCCGCGTACTTCGACATCTAAGAGATCCGCTTCTGCGCCGCTGCGCTCCACACCCGCCAGATGATAGATCGTATCTACTCCCACCATGGCAGCCCGCAAACTACGCTCATCGCGTAGTCCGGCAACCGCCACTTCTACAGGGACTCCGCGCGGCAAACGTGGTGATTTGCGCGATGGCCGGATCAACGTACGCACCTTGTGGTCCTCCTCCACCAAGTGCCGGATCAGCGCTTGACCGATAAATCCCGTTCCGCCTGTAACCAGAATCATGGATTGCATTATAGCACGCATAACCTGGCACGCGCCTTGCACCAAATAGTGTAATAGTCGGCAAGTCTCATAGTCATTTGGCAACACACTGCCGGACTAAACATAAAATATCTATCATCTAAATGCCTACCTGACTACCAAAAGATCAGACAAACTAACAATGAACAGATTCGGCTTCCACTACTACCCCGATAGCCACCATTACCAGCAATGCGACTTGGCTACCTGGCTGCCTATACTGCAGCAACTGGGCGCGGGATGGTTAGTGTTGGACACGCCAGTCAATCGAGCGCTCCCTGAAAGTTTTATCCACGGGCTTATCAAGGCGGAAGTAGAACCTATCTTACACTTTATGTCCTCACCTGAAGAAATGCCATCTGCTGAGGAATTCGATTTGCTCTTCAAGGTGTACGCACGTTGGGGAGTTAAGTATGTGGTTTTGTTTGATCGCCCCAATATGCAATCTACCTGGGATGGATCCTCCTGGTCTCAAAGTGACCTGGTGGAAAGATTCCTCGATTTATATTTACCGCTGGCGGAGGCAGCTCGAAATGCCGGGTTGCGCCCAATATTCCCTCCCTTGGAACCAGGTGGTGATTATTGGGATACGATCTTCTTGAAAACCGCTTTGGAAAGTATGCAGAGACGTGGGTACCAATCGCAATTGAAAACGCTGATATTGGGGGCTTATGCAAACATCTCTGAGAATCCACTCAATTACGGGATTGGGGGGCCCGAGCGTTGGCCCAAGACTCGGCCCTACCTTACGCCCAAAGGTGAACAAGACCAGCGCGGCTTGCGCATCTTCGATTGGTACGACGCAATCGCAAAGTCAGTGCTAATCGAATCGCGCCCTGTATTTCTGTTTGGGATAGGGAATCCCAAAGATTCGGAGAAGAGCTTCCAAACTATCCGATTGCTGAACGGCGAAAACGTCGCCAAGGCGGAACCCATTCCCGATTTCGTGCTGGGAGGCGCGTTTTGGCTCTTGACTGCCTCCGAGGGAAGCCCATACCTCCCACAAGCCTGGTATCAGCCAGGGGGTAAAAGAATGCCCATCGTTGACAAAGTACACCAATGGCGCAACTCAAACCCTAAAAGCGCCTCACCCCCCCCGGCGGAGTCCCGTCCAATCTCCCACTATGTGCTGCTCCCGACGTATGAATGGGGCATCCCAGATTATCATTTCGATGCCTTACGTCCTTATATCAAAACCCACAAACCGACCATCGGGTTTTCATTGAATGAGGCAGCCAAAGCCCAGCGTGTGACTGTTATCGGTTCAGAAGAGGAGTATCCCGAAGAAGCCCTCCGGCTGCTTCGCTCCAAGGGCTGCGTCGTCGAGCGCATCCAGGACACCCCAGATGGCATAACTCTTGCATCTAGATTAGCCAAGCTAACCTAGCGAAGGATCGGATTATGAATATGAATACTAACCCACATACTGCACCCACAAAACCAACCCGCATCGCCCCGCAGGTGCACCAGCCCGTGATCAAAGTTCTCGGCCTGGGTGGCGGTGGAAGCAACGCCGTCGACCGCATGTTAGAGCTTGATTTGAAAGGGGTTGAATTCATCGTTGCGAATACCGACCAGCAAGCGCTGCTAAATAGTCAGGCCGCTCAGAAGATCCAACTTGGTCCCAAATTGACGCGGGGGCTGGGCGCCGGGGGGCAGCCGACGGTTGGCGAAGATGCCGCCATTGAGAGCCGGGAAGCGTTGGCAAGCGCGCTCGAGGGAGCCGATATGGTTTTCTTGACCGCAGGCATGGGCGGCGGTACCGGTACAGGATCGATCCCCATCGCCGCTGAGATCGCCAAATCCTTAGATGTGGTCACGATCGCCGTAGTCACCACCCCCTTTTCCTTCGAAATGGGCCGCCGCCAACTGAACGCCATGGAAGGCCTCAATAAATTACAACAACATGCCAACACGTTGATCACCATCCCCAACGACCGTTTGCTCTACGCTATTCCCAAAGACTTACCCCTAGATACTGCCTTTCGGCTGGCTGATGATGTGCTCCGCCAGGCTGTGCAGAGTATTACCGAATTGATCACTGAGCCCGGCCTGATCAACGTTGATTTTGCCCATATTCGCCGCATGATGCACCTAGGAGGCGGGGCGCTGATGGCCATCGGTCATGGCAAAGGAGAGAATAAAGCGCTCAAGGCCATTCAACAAGCGTTAGACCACCCCTTACTCGAAACGGTGTCGCTCCACCGGGCAGCAGGTGTGATCGCTAATTTCACCGCCAGTGAAGAACTTTCGCTCCTGGAAATCAGTGAGGCGCTGCTCTACTTGCAAGACCAGGCCAACCCAGACACGGAAGTCGTCTTAGGCACCACGCCAAAAGAGCACATGGGCAACCGCGTTCAAGTCAATTTAGTCGTCACCGGCTTAGGTGCGCCTACACTCGAAGAGGTGCTACTCGGCGTTGAAGAGGTCAGTCAGCCACAAGAACCAGTGCAACACCTGGCAACGTCTGCTCCGCAGCAAAGCTATGCCAATGCCGGGGTCCCTTCGATCACATCATCCGATCTCGATATACCAGCTTTCTTGCGCAGGCAAAGTCGAGTAATCAACGGGTAGCGTTTTAGACTGGAACAGTATCGTGGATGCAAAAACCATCAAGGCCATAACGACAAAAGTTGCTCGTAAATTCCCTGAAGTCGTTAATATCAAACCTCAGGTGAAGAAACAGCCCAAACCCGAGAATTCTAGAGGACCGGAAACACCAAACTTCTTGCTCCTATATAAAACGCAAATCAGAGGTCCAAAAGGAAGATCTCTTTCCCGAATAGTGCGAGTTGTCGTTTCACCACAAGGAAAGATTCTCAAGATGACAACTTCAAAATAACCTATGAGCGTATTACAACGAATCGAACTCAATTTCTGGCATTTCGTCATCCCCCTAATCAGGGAATCGAAAATTCTGCGATTCTTCCTGCGGCGATTATATACCCTTCTGCGTAGCAAATTTCTGAGCGGGTTTGTACTACCCGCTACACTGTCTGCAGCCCTGGGATTATTATTCGGATATCTAAGCGGAGTGATAAGCACGCTTTGGTAATGCTATGAACTTGCACAAGCTTTTAATTGGCTGCCTTGTGATCACGATCTTCCTGGCAGGGTTTCCAACGACGGCCCAGGCACAAGACGGTCTCCCAGGAACTCCAGGGTTTGGCTATGGCGCTTGCCTTGATCTTGAAGGGCATCATATCGAAACTGCAATCCAAATTGCAAATAAATATGGCCTGGATTGGATCACCATGGATTTGGATTGGGCCAGATACTGGCCTGACCCAGACTCTTCCCCAAATTGGGAGGCGCTCGACAGAGTGATGCATGAAATTGCGGATACCAATCTAGCAGTCATGATCTCCATCACCAACGCGCCCACCTGGGCAGTTGACTCATCTGGACCAAGTGCAGCTTGGACCAGCGAACTCGCTCTTAAGTTGGCGCGCCGTTACCCTGAAGGGATTCTCGCCCTCGAAGTCTTTCCAGCCGCAAACACTCGTTACAATCCGGAAGTTTATGCCGAAATCCTAAAATCGGTTCACACGGTCCTGACCAGTGAAGGCTACGTCAATACGATGATCGCCGCGGGGATCGAACCCTCCGTTGGTAAAGAGCAGGCATTGAACTTCTTGCTCGAACTTTATAACGCCGGTAGTGCCTCCTACAGCCCGGTGGTCAGCCTGCGCTTACCCGCCGTTGCCCACAACCCAAAGACTGCCCCAGAAGAAGTCAATGAACACACACTCAGGTTCTATGAAGAAGCCCGCCAGATAATGTTGGATAATGGGCATCAAAATGGCTTGATCTGGATAACCAGGTTCGATTGGGAGCCCAATAGCCTTTCTAAGGCATCAGAACAGGCCATCTGGTTACAGCAAGCCTACATGACCATGCGCTCTCAACTCTACATTGGGGTGGCTTCTTTCTACTGTCTCAACGATCCTGCTGCTTCCACTGCTTTGCTCACTGCCGATGGTCAGGCGACACCGGTTTTCGATGCCCTGGGTGGGCTGATCGCTGCCGAGCACAACCACCTGACGATCACCCGAATCATTGACTTCAGTAAATGCATCCAAAAGAATGCCCAAAAGAACCGTCAACCATGAAAATTTTACAATCATCTACCTTCCTGCTGATATTCATCTTTTCTTCGATCACCGGTTTCTCCTGGGGATCTGATCGTGAAGCCCCGGTTCCCGAGAATTTGCCCACCGAGGAAGAATTCGTCGTTGAACCCAAAGCCCCAGAGGTGCCAGCCAGCGCTTCCACGATGGACGTCGTTCAGAACAGAAACTTGCTGATCGTTGGTGTAGATCAATTGACCAATGACGATATCAAACTCGAAGGTGTGTGGATGTTGATCTATCATCGTGATAACCCAACCATCGAGATCATACCCATCTTCCCCACCATGGCAGGTACAGACCTGATGCGAGATTACACCCTGGCGGCGAACTTCTCTTTTGACGAGGAAGGTTCCCTCAGCGAAGGGTTCTGGAATACCTTACGAGAGCGAGATATTCTCTGGCACAATTACGTACTCCTAGATGAAAGCGCGCTGAACACCATCACAGATATGCTTGAACTAACCAGCGCGCACGATCAAGGTTTCCTTCACACCTGGCAGGATGATCCGGACAGCTCTTTGAATGGTCAATTGACGATGTTCGCTCAAATGTGCGAAAGCTTTGCCCAACGTGAGCACTTCGAAGACATTGTCTCTTTCATTGGCGAATTGAGCCCTCACCTGGCGACCGATGTTTCCCCCGAACAGGTCGTTTCCGATTGGCGCTTGCTGCGGATTTATGGGGAAAACTTGCGCTGCGAGTTTCCGACTTTATCCGTACCCCAAGAGTAAACATATCGAGACAGGAGGCACCCCAAATTTAAGAAATAATAGATTTTTAGTAGAAAATCACTCCCGGTACTCCTGTGCCGGGGCAGCGAGAGAGCGCAAGGATACCACTCTCTCGCTGTTAGTCGAAAAAATAGGGTTCCAGCAGCTCAAAACGCTGCTGGAACCCTATTTTTTCGAAATGAATCCCCCCTTCCCCATTTCATTAAAAGAGGGGAAGGGGGGATGGGGAAAACAGACATGACACACCAGGATATTAAAATTCGGAGTGTGTCATGTTTAAATTCAAAACTTCGTCATTGCTCTTGGCAATGGGGAATGATCTTATCCGCTTCTTTGACAGCTGCATCCCAGGTGAAGGTTTGGTTGTCGCTGGCGTAATAATAGCTGCTGCCGTTGGGCATTAATACCACCACAACACCACTGTATCCTTGCATTTCTGCTACCCAAAACTCACACTCAAACCCGTCATTCTCTCCATAGCGATCGGCCCAAAAGGCATTGTTATAGCGCCCACCCGGGTATGATTCCACGCCTCGATCGTTAGGGGCACGCTGCAGAGAAGCTGCCAGCATCTCTGGGGGCAAGACCTGATCTGATCCAATCGCACCCCCATCCACATTCAGGAATTGGGTGATTTTCGCCAGGTCATCCGGTACCCACCACATACCCCCCAGTCCAATGGGTTGGCCATTCCAGTTATCATCCTTGGTGCGCTGCGTGGAGGAAACACCCGGTCCCATATTCAAGGGCTTATAGATCTCATCAACCACAAAATCGAAGATATCTGCATCAGGGCCCTGGCGTGTCTCGAGATAGTTTTGCATCGCGCGTGTGACGATGAACGTGTCGGAAGAACGATAGACCCATTGCACTCCTGGCGCGTTGCTGTTGGGCCAATCGAACGCTGCTGCAATCTTCTCAGCGTAATATTCGTTAGTCCAGAAGGGGTTGCCCCATTGTTCTTCATCGACCATAAACACCGAGGTACGGTAATTTCCCGTGGCCATATCCAGAACGTGGTCGAATGTGACTGTGCTCCAATCGCCGGAGCTCTCAGCGGCTTCGGGCACATAATTTTTGATTAGTAGATTGGGCACTTCGGAGTCATACTTTTGCGCCAGCCGCATCAGGGCCAAGCTGGCAAAGATCGATTTGGCTGTCGAATACGAAGGGACGCGCATGTATTCACAATACGGGTAGATGCCATAGCGAGTTTCGCAACCGCCCAGGTAGTTTACGCCATTGACCACAAAGCCATACCAGTTCATATGTTGCTTGCTCACGCCTCGGCCAAAGGCGCTAATATCCACACCAGGATATTCCTCAGCCAGCGCCTGAATAGGTCTAGTAGGAAAGCGGTTGGCCAGCTCTTGGGCGAAGTCAGCGCTGATCTTGTCAGCTCCCTCCACCGGCCCTGGCATGTACTTGGCATCCAGCAAACCCCATAGATCCCCCCGAAACCCGATGGCGATCTCCTGGGTGATCTGATACCAGACTTTCGAAACGCCATCATCATCAAAAAGGAAGGTCATCGTGCCATTGAAAACCGCGTTGGCTCCTTTCCAGTTCAGGGCAAAAGGGAAAGATGCCCTAGTGTTTCCCTGGTCGCCAGCTTCATTCCATACCCTGCCCGGCTCGATGAAGTAGTTCCAATACGGGTGATCAGTGATGATCAACCCGCGCTGGACGGGAATCAAGTAACCATCGCTTTGCACAAATTCGAAATCGAACTCGGGGAGATGCGCCACTTCGGGTTCCTGATTAGGATTTCCAGTCAGGACTTTCACCTCGCCAATCAGGTCTTCACCGACCAATTCAAGACGGCCTTCGAAGGTGTGTTCAGGGGGTGCTGCGTCTTCGGGGATGGAGAGGAGACTCTCTGATACGGGGGAGGTGTATTCAAAGCCAGACATCAAGTCATCATATGTCAGGGCTGCGCGCTCAGCTAGATTGTCATCGGCTTGCATATCGAGGTCTGGAACAGATTGGCCATCATCAAGAACAGGTAGTTCTTCAGGGGGAATAGGTGTAACTGGCTGACAGGCCGCAACAACCAATACCACCCATATTAGGAACCAAATACCACGATTGAAAGACATAATGCCACTCCCTTTTGAACAAGATAACCAAAAAAATATGCGAGAAGTCAATTCGATTCAACATTCATCAAGTTTAATCGTTTTTGTCATCCTGAGCTGTCTGCCTTCAAGGAGCAAGGTTCCTACTTTATTATGTTCACTCTGAGGCCGAAATTGCACAGCGGAAACCGACATAATCAAAACGTGTTTCGGGCGAAATCGATGCCCTGGTCGCCCCCCGACAATAGGCGGGGTGAAAGTACCAACTGCATCCTTTGACCAGTTTTTCACTTCCTTCCGTGGGACCTGTGGGATTCGATTCTGCCTGGGAAGAGTACTCCCCAAACCAATCAGTGACCCACTCAGACACATTCCCGCTCATTCCCAAAGCATTGATCCAGCTAACATCTTCTGGATGACCCATCACAGGGGAAGTTTTCTCGTACCCATCATCATAGCGCGCGTCGGCATGTCTCTCTGTGCAGTTGAAGTCACAGTAGTTCAATCTGTCTCCATCGAAATCATCTCCCCAGGGATAGATGAAACCTTTCTCTCCTCGATAGGCATATTCCCATTCAGCTTCCGTAGGAAGTCGCGCTCCAGCCCAGCCACAATAAGCCTGAGCATCAAACCAAGTGACACATACGACCGGATGATCGGCTTTGTCATCATCGCTATAGATAGGCTCCCCTTTCTTGCATTCCATTGGCTCTGAACAAACCCCTGCTTTCACACAGGCGCGATATTGAGCATTGCTCACTTCTGTTTGGTCGATCCAATAGCTGTCCAACTCGACTGCATGCTGGGGGTCTTCACGCAAATAATACCAGCGGTTGCAAATGCTGTAGTGTTCCTTGCAAAGAGCGATAGCAGCTTCAACATCTTCAATACTGCTGCCCATCTGGAAACTACCACCTGGCACATGAATAAGCAGCATAGAATCATGATCGCGCATCATTGTTCGGTTTGGTGATGCAGAAGGGTTGGTTTGATTCATCCAGACTGTATTAGGAAGGCCCCGCTATTCAGTGATAAGTCACCATGTGCGATCAACGCATCGAGATCTCCATCCCCATCGAGGTCCCCCAAACGCACCTGGGAACTGTATTGCGAACCCAACCGCAGACCGCTGTCGGAAAAAACGCCAAACCCATCATTTAACCAGACCTGATCCGCTCGAAAGGCTACGGCAATCACGGCATCCAAATCCCCATCTCCATCCAGGTCGCCCAAGGCAACCTCGTTATCTGGCGAGGAATGCATCTTCTGCTCTAATTGGCTAAAAATACCTTCGCCATTATTGAGCCAAACCTGGTTAGCATCTCCAGCGATAGCCATGAATACGTCCAGGTGGTCATCTCCGTTGAGGTCGCCCATATCTAAGCCATGGATGTGGAGATATTTGGAGGTCAGATTTTGGCCACTATCGGCAAAATCTCCGTATCCATCATTCAGCCATAACCTGGCATGTTCATCCCAGCCTCCCACTAAGGCGTCAAGGTTTTCATCTCCATCAAAATCTCCCAAATAGACGTCATCTGTGATGGCCTCACCTAAACGTTGACTGGTGTCGTAAAAGATACCGGTGCCGTCATTCAGCCAGACTGAGTTTGCTCCATCTTGCGCAAGGTAGATGTCCAGATCACCATCACCGTCCAAATCGCCTAAAGCGCTGCCCGAAGCCTCTCCATTGATCAAAAACTGACCGCTATCTCTGAATTTCCCATCGCCGGCATTCAACCATATTCCGGCCGGTGTGTTCCAATCTGTTACTAGGGCATCCAAATCTCCATCACCATCCAGATCGCCCAATGCCACTCCCATACCGAAGCCCAGGTCCTGCTCCTTTATCGCGAAGTTGCCTGCCCCATCGTTGACCAACACTGCATTGGTTTGCTCTCCCTGACTGCCATTGGCTACGAAGGCATCCAGATCGCCATCACCATCCAAGTCTCCCAGTGCCACATCCCAGCTTCGTCCGAGGCCAAGCTGCTGTCCAGAATTTCTGAAATCAATATTGGCACCAGATAGCTCGGGAGGTGGCGAATTTGGAATTTCCAGAAGTCCCCAAGTCTCAGGTGCAAAATTTAAACTCGACGGTATTCCTCCAGGGGAGGGCACTGTACAATCATCTTCCAAATTAGCAGGCCAATATACACGACGCTGCAGGTCATTGGCGCGAATAAACGTCACAGCCAGTCGAGTATTTCCCTCTGGTATGGCTATCTTGTACTCTAATTCGTTTGGATCGCCCATATACGAATTGTTGGCCAGCCAGCCCTCGTCCTGGAGAAATGCGTCGCGTTCCACCTTAGCTGAGGCGCTTTCGCTCGTACTACGGCAGCGCCAGTCAAACTCTTGGATGCGCTCCCAGGATCTATCACCCGGGGTATAGATCGCCGTCCCCAGCGCCGCAGATGAGTGTAATATGGCAATGTCTTTTCCACGTTCCACGAAGATATTGCCAACGATCATATCTGGAGGTGTGGCTCGAATCGCCACGTAGAGATTTCCCTCACTGTACATCAGGAATAACTCGCTGCCATCCGAAAACCTTTCTTTGGCAGCGTTCTCCCACTCACCATCAGAGATGGCTCCATCTAGGGTTGGCGGCGCGTTTTGGGGGACAGCGACGATCACCTGTTCACCTCCAGCCTGGTGCGCGGGTTCCTTCGATTTCGAAGTGGGGGATGGCGCAGGCAAAGTCGATTTGGGCTTAGGTGTAGCCGTAATATATACAACTTGCAGAGTGGGTTGTGGGATACAACCTACGAGCAACATGACCGGAATCCCCACGGCCTTGATCCACCCCAATAAATACTTATTCACGATGGTCCTCCACTCGTTTTTATTACCCTTTCTAGAAATTCCGAAAAGCGAAATATCGCTGCAAGAATCCCGAAAATAAGGCGGCAGGTGTGCGGATCACCCCTGCCGCCTTATTTTCGGAAACTCTTTAAGGAATTGGCTGCCAATCGGGAAAGCCATCGAAGTTGCCATGTTCGGTGACCTGGTAGATCGCCGAGCCATCTGCTCGCATCACATATATCTCCGAATTCAAGCCCCAGTTGGCATAATACACGATAAACTCCCCATCTGGCGACCAGGAGGGCCCTTTATCATAACTGGGGGTAGTGGTCAGCTGAATCACATTCGAACCATCGGCATCCATGACGAAAATGTCTTCATTGCCGTTACGGTCAGAGACGAAGGCGATCTTCGAACCATCTGGCGACCAGGCCGGAGAATAGTCACTGGCCGGATTCTGCGTCAGGTTGACCAGGTTCGATCCATCCGGGTTGATAGTGTAAATCTCCAGATTCTCATCGACTGTGGATTGGAAGGCAATCACGGTGTTATCAGGAGACCAATCCGGCGAGGAGTTCGAGCCACCAAACTCCGTCAGCAGGCGCTGGTCCCGGCCGTGTGCGTCCATGATAAAGATATTGAAACGCCCATCGAAGGTGTTCTCTGTGATCTGGCGGTTTGAAATAAATGCCAACTGGGTTCCATCTGGAGACCAGGCCGGTTCCGACTCGAAAGAGGCATAATCCTGGTTGACGCGCTGAAGTTGAGTTCCATCCGCGTTCATTGAAAAGATGTCGTAGTTATAGCGATTCCCGGTACGTGAGACATAGGCAATGCGATCCCCCTCGAAGGACCAATCAGGTCGAGAGTTGCGGTTCTCATTGAAAGTCAACTGGGTTAGATTGCTGCCGTCTGGGTCCATGCTGAAGATTTCGGACTCGCCGTTGCGGTAGGAAGAGAAGACGATCACACCGCCAGTTTCTTCCAGGTCAGCCAAGAAAGCATCCGTGGCCGCATTGATCTCCGCTAGCTCAGCCGCGATATACTGTTCCACCACCTGCTCGAGCACATCCAATGGCATGCTACCGTTGCTCAGAACGACGCTGTGGAATTCAGCCAGATCGAAATTACCCCCCAACTCATCGACGGCCCTTTGCCGGAGTTCCAGGATCTTCAACATGCCCACCATATAGGAGGTCGCCTGCCCAGGCCAGGAGATATAGCGGCTGATCTCGAAATCAGAACTGACATTATCTCCAGCATTGAAACCAACGTTCTCAACAAAGAAATCCAGGGCCTGCTCGAAAGTCCATCCCTTTGTGTGGATGCCGGTATCGATCACCAGACGCGCGGCGCGGAAGGCTTCCATCTGCAATCTACCCAGGTTGCCGTGAGGGTCGTCGGTATACAGGCCCATCTCCCAGGCTAGACGCTCAGCGTACAAAGCCCACCCCTCGGCATAGCCGGTAAAAGTGACGGCGTTGCGGAACAAAGGCAGATCCGATTCTTGCGCCAGGGCGATCTGGAAATGATGCCCTGGGACACCTTCGTGATACGCCAGGGTCGGCATGGCGTAATAGTCCTGGCCGCCCCCGCTGATACGGGCGTAAAACGCTCCTGGACGAGAGCCATCCAGGGAAGGTGAAATATAATAATCGCCCATCTGCCCGCCGATGACTACCAATTTTGCATCCGGTCGGATATCGAAAGCCTGATCAAGGCTCTCTTCGGCGCGACTGAGAATACTCTCGAATCGTTCCGCCACTTGCCCCCCTTGGACAAACTCGCTTTCGCTTTCCAGCCTGTCAAACAGATCGGGCAAACTGACGCCCTCGGTGGGATACCCCAATTGCCCGAAAGCCGCACGCATCTCCGCCTGCACTCGCTCCAGCTCGACCAGGCCCAACTGGTGGATCTCTGCGGCGGTCATCTCTGTTGTGGTATGGTGTTGCAAGGTATATTGGTAATACTCTTCTCCGTGGGGGAACTGCCAAACGCCATCATCGGTTGGAGCGACAGATTGCAACTGCCCTAAGGCATCGGCGAGCGCTTGAAAAGCCGGGATCACGGAGCCATCGATCTCTGCTTCGGCTCGTGCCAAAAGATCGCTCTTCTCATCATCGGTGACATCCTGCAAGGCGATGATTTTCTCTTCGAATGCGCCATAAAAGGGCGTGAAACGCGCAGAACTCTGGGCAATATTTCGCACTCCGCCCGACGACCATTGGAAAATGAAGCGCGGCGCCACCACACCCGCGTCTTCGCGCAACGTCAATCCTTCAATAAGCTGATCGAACTTATCGTCAACCTGCGCAAGGCGAGCAATGTAATTTTCGGCATCGGCCTTGCTCTCAATGGGATGCAGATCGGTGAAGAAATTGATCAAGTCGTTTTGCACGCCAATGGTGAAGTGCACCACCGGGTAATCGTAATACATGAACTCGTTCTGCCGGATCAAATCCTCCAGATACCACTCGTACACATCGTAAGAAACCTGCTGATCCGATGTCAAAGCCTGGCGGTCATACTCATGCAGCATCGCCAGGATCGACTGCTCCAGCACCTGGGTTTGGCGAATATATGCATCAGAGATTTCGGTCAGTTGATCGCCCTGGCTGCCAAAATATTCATCCAGCCCTTCGGACGTTACCCATTGGGGATCGCGCAGCATGATCATTTTGAAGGACTCATCGAAGAAGTCATCGATGGATAGCCCTTCCAGGGCAGGGATCAACTCAGGGGTTTCAGGTTCCTCTACGGTTGCAGGTTCGACCAACCCTGAGGGGGACGTAGCTGACTCCCTCGGGGGTGGTTCTTCTTCGGAGGGTGTACTACACCCCAAGAGCAAGACTGATATCAACAAAAGAGTATGGATAAGCTTCGACATTGTTTCTCCTCAGCATGGAATGCGTTCTTCTTGAACGGGAAATAGCTTGGCGTCCATCAACTCATCGATGATCGCTAAGAGCAAATTTGGGGGATCATACTCACCCAAATAGGCATCGGCACCAGCCAGAAGGGCTTTTTGACAATCTTCCTCTTGAGCACTTAGCACCACGATGAAAACCCTGGGACAAATCATCTTGATGATTGGCAAAAGGGTATCAATTGCCTGACCGGGTAAATCCCAGTCGATTAGCAAGAGATCTGCACACTTCCCAGCAATGCAGGCGATCACCTGGTTGGTATCCGTTACCTCGGATACTGTCCCTAAACCTTTGCGGCCTGCGAACAAAAACCTAAGCGCAGATCGTACCTGGGGTTCTCGATCTGCCAGAATGACATTGAAACGCGGTTTGGTTTTTTTTCTGCGCGGCATCGTATGATTCGAATGAGAATTTACCGATTCAGGGGTGCATGGGGTGTTGAGCACCCCATGCACCCCTGAATCGAAGGGATCCCCCCAGAAATCCGGGAGAACCATTTTCAGATTCTCAGGATAAGCCAAAATCTCGCCCGGCACATCCTGCAGCGGGCGAGATTCACTATGGCTGGTAGTATGGTTGGGACCCTGGTCAGCCGACCAGGTTATTTTTCATTGCTATAGCTACGACTTCTGTACGGCTTTTGGCCCCCAGTTTCGATAGGATGGCGCTGACGTGAAACTTGACCGTCGACAGGCTGATCACCAGGTCCTCAGCAATTTGTGGGTTGCTCATTCCCTGCACAATCAAAGCTAATACATCGATCTCACGTTGTGTAAGACCATAATCTTCTACTTTGGATAAGGGATCACCCTGGACGAGCACCTGAGTTGCCTCGGGCGCCAGGGTGGTTTGGCCGACATATGCAGCCCGGATAGCCCTGGCTAATTCGTCGGCGGTGGCGTTCTTGAGCAGGTATCCAGTTGCCCCCACCCTGAGTGCACCCTGGACGGACTCTTGATCCTTGAAGCTGGTCAGGGCGATGACCCGAGTTTGGGGATATCTTTCTCGGATTACCTTGATAGCCTCCAACCCACCCATACCCGGCATCCTCAGATCCATCATGACCACATCCGGCTGTAGATCTTCGCAGGCTGCGATGGCTTTCTCGCCGCTCTCGGCCTCGCCCACAAAATCGAGATCGTCAAAGGCTAAAAGGAAAGCCCCCAACCCACTGCGCACCACAGTGTGATCATCGACGACGAGGACTCGAATAGTTTTACTTTGTTCGCTCATTCGGGAATTTCTTTCTCTGTCCTAATTTCTTGACAACATCATCCCGTAATTGGGGGGTAGGGTGGGTGCTTTGCACCCACCCTACCCCCTAATTACAAAGTGTCTTAGATGTGATATCGCAAAGAATTCATTGATTTGCATTTAAGACTCTACTGCAGTAACTCAGGCAAAACAGAAGCGTTGAGCAA